>CAYVVK010000128.1:0-12210 GCA_964454855.1 uncultured Phaeodactylibacter sp.
GTTGGCAGTTGGCAGTTGGCAGTTTGCGGTTCGCAGTTTGCGGTTCGCAGTTTGCAATTTTTTCTTATCATTGTTTCTTCGATAGTGTTACGTAAAGAACCGCCATGAAAAAAACAGCTCTGTTCCTGGGGGCATTGCTCCTCACCCTTTCCCTTCTTGCCCAGCCCATCCACGAAGATGAACGCTACGTGCCGGAAACGGACTCCCTGGTATTGGAAAAGCTCGAACAGTGGCAGGGCCTCAAGTTCGGCCTGCTCATGCTCTGGGGCACCTACAGCCAGTGGGGCATCGTGGAATCCTGGTCGCTCTGCCCGGAAGATTACGGCTGGTGCCAGCGCACCAAAGGAAAAAACCCCAATGATTACTTCACCTACAAGCAGGAATATGAAGGCCTCCTGAAGACCTTCAACCCCACGCAGTTCGAACCCGAAAAATGGGCGGAAGCGGCCAGGGCGGCCGGCATGCGCTATGTGGTGTTCACCACCAAGCACCACGACGGTTTCTGCATGTTCGAGACCCAATACACCGATTATAAAGTAACCAGCCCGGACTGCCCCTTCAGCAGCCACCCCCGCGCCAATATCGCCAAGGAGATATTCGATGCCTTTCGCGCGGAGGGCCTGTGGGCAGGGGCGTACTTTTCCAAGCCCGACTGGAACCACCGGAACTACTGGTCTCCCTACTTCCCGCCCTTCGACCGCAATGTGAACTACGACCCGCAGCTCTATCCCGAAAAATGGGATCGCTACGTGCAGTTCACCCACAACCAGATCCTGGAGCTGTGCACGGACTACGGAGATATTGACATCCTCTGGCTGGACGGCGGCTGGGTGCAGAAACGCCAGGAAAACGTGGAGGCCAGCTACGCCGGGAAATTTAAAGAGGCGGGAAGCAGCGGTTTCATCAAACACCGCATCGTCAACCAGGACATCCGCATGGACGAACTGGTGGCCAGGGCCCGCGAAAAGCAGCCCGGCCTGATCGTGGTCGACCGGGCCGTGTACGGCAAGAACCAGAACTACCTCACTCCCGAGAACCGGGTGCCGGAAAAGGCGCTGCCCTATCCCTGGGAGTCCTGCATCATCTCCGGCGGCGGCTGGTCGTACACCCCCGATGCGAAGTACATGAGCGGAAGGGAAGGCATCCACCTGCTGGTGGACATCGTGGTCAAGGGGGGCAACCTGCTGCTCAACATCGCCCCTTCCCCGGAAGGCACCTGGCAGCCCGGCGCCTATGAGCTGCTGCAGGAATACGCCGGCTGGATGAAAGTAAACGGGGATGCCATATACAACAGCCGCGCCGTAGCGCCCTACAAGGAGGAAAACATCGCCATGGTACAGCAGCCGGACGGCGGAATGACGTTCTTCTACCTGGCCGCGGAAGGAGAGGAGGAGCTGCCGGCGGAGATCACCATCACTTCTTATCAGCCGGCCGATGGGGCGGAAGTGCGTTTGCTGGGAAAGGAAGGCATCCTGAAGTGGGAAAAGAGGGGAAACGGCTTTACCGTATTCCTTCCGGAGGAGTGGCGGGATGATCCGCCCTGCCGGTATGCGTGGGGAATCAGTGTATCAAAAGTAGGAAAAAAGTGATCTATGAGTTTCTGGCAGAAGGGATAATGAAAGGAAGATAGTTTTCTTTATTGACGAGAGTAAAAGTAGCACTGGGGTAGGTTTCTTTCCACGAAACTGGCGCTTTGACTTTTTTCCTGGAAAATTTAAATTCATATCCAGCCAGTTGGTCTTCACGCTCCTCTATATAGTCCAATTCTGCTCCGGTATGAAGCCGCCAAAAAAAGCGATTGGCCCTCATCTGATGATTATCGAGTAGTCTGCTTCGTTCGACAAACAGAAAGTTTTCCCAAAGTTGTCCGATGTCCTCTCTCATATTGATTGGCGCAAATTTTTCTATAAGAGCATTGCGGACACCCAGGTCCTGGAAATATACTTTTTGCTTTTTAGAAACCTCTTTGCGCAAATTCCGGCTGTATCCTCCCACTACGGTTATAACAAAAGATTTTTCCAATAAGTCTATGTATCGTTGAACTGTTGTTGTGTCTAAGCCCAGAGTTCGCCCTAATTCGTTGAAGGATACTTCAGATCCAATTTGGAATGCCAGGAGCCTAAGTAGATCACGCAGTTTATTGCTAAACCGGATTCCACCCAGCTCTAATATATCCTTGTATAGGTAGGCATGAGTCAGTTCAGAAAGGAAGGTGGCTTTATCTTGCCGGTTCTCCAGTTGTAGTACACCAGGGTAAGTGCCGTAAAGCATCCATTCTTCCAATCTTCCATGATAGCTTAGCAGAGAAGATTGCTGAGCGATCTCCTCTGCTGAGAAAGGATGTAGGCGAAATGTCCAGGTTCTTCCGGTTAGTGGTTCGTGAATCTGGTTTGCCAGGTCGAGAGACGAAGAGCCGGTAACCATGATCCTCAAGTTGGGAAAATTATCATGGAGGATCTTGAGATTGATGCCAATATCAGGTATTCGTTGCGCTTCATCGATGAACAGATAATCGAATCCAGCCACAAAGAGGCGCAGTTTATCAGGGTCTCTGGAGGAAAAAACCTCTGCATGAGGGTTAAAGTCAGCATTGACCTTCAGCACTTTTTTCCCTTCTATTTTTTCCAGAATATGTTGAGCTAAGGTCGTTTTTCCCACCTGGCGCTGCCCGTAAAGAATAATTATTTTACGCGGTTCACCCCTCAATCGGGCAATCATAGGTTTCTCAATGACTCGTGGTATAAAAGATCCCATTGGTTTTAGTCAATAAATTAGCGTTAAAACATTGGGTTTATCCAACAAATTAGCACTAATTTATTGGATTACGGGGATTTTTTCAAGTTTTGAGTAACCTTATTGTGGAATTTACAAGGCTTTTTAAATTAAGCTTCATATTTTTCGAATATAACGTGAAAAACCAACCACCATGCCCAAAGCCATACGCATCCATCAGCCCGGCGGCCCGGAAGCCCTGAAATGGGAAGCCATAGAAGTCCCTCAGCCCGGCCCCGGCCAGGTGCTCATACAGCACACCGCCATAGGCCTGAACTTTGTGGACACTTACTACCGCTCCGGCCTCTACGCCTGGCCGCACGACGGCCCCCTGATCGTCGGGGCGGAGGGCGCCGGCGAGGTGCTGGAAACAGGGGAGGGCGTCGACAGCTTCCGGAAAGGCGACCGGGTGGCCTATACCTTGCCCACCGGGGCCTACGCCGAGCAGCGCCTCGTTCCCGCCGATCGGCTGGTGAATATCCCCGATGGCGTTTCTTCCGAAGTGGCGGCCGCGGCCATGGTCAAAGGCCTGACGGTGCACTACCTGCTGCACCGGACGTTTAAGGTGCAAAGTGGCCATACCATACTGTTTCATGCTGCTGCGGGCGGAGTAGGCTCCATCGCCGGGCAATGGGCAGCGGCCCTGGGCGCTACAGTGATCGGCACCGCCGGCTCGGAGGAGAAAATAGAAATGGCCCGGGCCAACGGCTACCACCATATGATCAATTACCGCACAGAAGATTTTGTGGAGCGGGTTAAAGAGATCACCAAAGGTAAGGGCGTGGATGTCGTCTACGACTCCGTCGGGCGGGATACCTATCCCGATTCGTTGGACTGCCTCAAGCGCCTGGGCATGTGGGTCTGCTTCGGCCAGTCGTCCGGGGTGATCAAAAACTTTGAACTCGGGCACCTGGCGCAAAAGGGCTCGCTCTTTGCCACCCGCCCTTCGCTTTTCAATTACATCAAGACGCGGGAAGAACTGGAAGAGGCGGCCGAGGCCCTCTTCAGCCGTATCCTGGATGGTACGGTCAGCATACCGGTCAACCAGCGTTTCCCACTCAAAGATGCCGCTGAGGCGCAGCGGGCGCTGGAGGGGCGGGAGACTACGGGGGCGTCTGTACTGCTGGTCTAAACGGCCCGTATTGATTTTCACGAATGAATATGGGGAAAATTGCTATCTGGCCAATCCAGCCAGAGTAGATAACCCAAGGCTGCTCCATATAGAAACTCGGAGGTACGGGGCTGTATGGCCTGCCGGCGCGCTGCGCCTTCTGCGCCTTCGTGTGTTATCATAGGTTCTTTGGCTGGCATGGCCTGAGGGGCGGTACCCGGCGATGCGTGCCTGGCCGAAGCAGCAGCAGAGCTGCGGCAGACAATAGCCCATGGCGCAAGCCATGGGTACAAAGCCATCCTGCAGGCAAGCCGCGTAGCGGCGGCAGAATAGGCCCGGGACAGGCTAAAACCGTTTGGGTTCTGTCGCTGCTCCGCAGCTTACCGCGCTGTCGTGCCACGTTTCCCTATGGCTTGCGCCATAGGCTATGATCCGCCGGCGCGCTGCGCCTTCTGCGCCTTCGTGTGTTATCATGGGTTCTTTGGCTGGCATGGCCTGAGGGGCGGTACCCGGCGATGCGTGCCTGGCCGAAGCAGCAGCAGAGCTGCGGCAGACAATAGCCCATGGCGCAAGCCATGGGTACAAAGCCATCCTGCAGGCAAGCCGCGTAGCGGCGGCAGAATAGGCCCGGGACAGGCTAAAACCGTTTGGGTTCTGTCGCTGCTCCGCAGCTTACCGCGCTGTCGTGCCACGTTTCCCTATGGCTTGCGCCATAGGCTATGATCCGCCGGCGCGCTGCGCCTTCTGCGCCTTTGCGTGTTATTATGGCTTCGCCAGGATGGGCGAAGCAACATAGCCTACTTCTCAAGCAGGATGATCGTAGGCTCCACCCTATATCTCCCAAACTCCGCCCCATAGACGGCCAGCCCGCCAGGTAGTGCTTCATCTACTGCAAGGCGAAGGAAAAGCGTTCCGGTTTTGGCGGCCTCTTCCAGCGCCTTTTCAGGAATATTGGCCCTTAGCAGATAACCGTAGGAGCCTGCTTCCCGCAGCTTTCGGTCCCTCAACTGCGAATGCCAGGAGAGGATGCCGCGGTGGTCGGCCGGGTCGTCGGGCAGCTCGAACTGGCCGGCGGGATGGCCGTTGGCGGTAATGCGTACGGCGGAGGGGAAAGTGGTTTCGTCCGTCATGGGGTAGGCGTTGGGGTTGCGGCTGGGGTCGAAGGTGCCTTTGCCGCGCATGTAGTCGCCGTCCAGGTCTGTTTTGTCGTCCCGGTCTTTGCCGAAGAGCTGTTTGGCGGAAGCTTCGACGAGGAAGCCGGCGCTGTTGGCCTGCAGGCCTTTTGGCCAGGGGAAGCGGTATTCGAAGAAGCCGTGGCCGGCGCCGTTCACCTTTTTGCCGTCCAGTACTTCCCATTGTTTCTGGCTCCATTCTGCTTTGGTGAAATCGCCGGCTTTCAGGCGGATCAGTTTGGCGGAAGCCCCATCGGCAAAAGCTATTTTTTCCGGTACTTCCCCTTCCACAACAAAGGTGGTGAAATTGCGGTGGTGTACCTTGCCGGTAATATCTTCTAAGGCCAGCGCCAGTACAGCGACGGCCGGCTTGTCCGGCATATCAACAGTAATGGGATCAAGAGCGCTCTGCATCCATGGCCGGCAGGCTATCTTTTGGGTTTGTTCTGTGTACGTTTCTTCCTGCCCGAGGTAGTCCCAGCCGTAAAGGCGTGCCCTGAGTGTCAGCGAGTCTCCCAGAGCAGAGGCATCTGTGAAGAAAGAGGCGAAGAGCGGTACTTCCACCTGCTCGCCGGCCTGCACGCTGCGGCTGAGGCCGTTGCCGGTGGCGATGTACAGCGGGCTGTGCATATCTCGCAAAGACATGCCGGGCACCAGATGGCCCAGCCCCGTTTCCTTCTCCGAGCGGTCGTAGCGCCAGTATCCGTTCCATTCGTTGACCACATCGTGGTGCTCCGTATACAGCCAGCCGGCGATGCGCGGGTGGCGGCGGAAGGCGTCAATGGCGCGGTGGTAGTCCCAGCTCCAGTCTACATCACCGGTGCTGCCCTCGTAGCCCCAGACGTTGCCGAATTCCGAGTTGATATTCGGTTGCTTTCCCTGTTTATACCCTTTTTCGAAATTCCAGGTGGAGCCGGGGTAGGTAGCGGTGTCCATTTCAGAGAGTGTCTCCTCCCAGGCCCAGCCCGGCAGGTAGGAGTGCCAGGTGTTGAGGTCGGTGAGGGTATGCCCGCGGCCGCAGCAGGGAGAGTTGTCTTCCACCAGGCGGGTGGGATCCAGCGATTTAGTGAGGGCTACCATTTCCTCCACCCATTTTTGCGTTTCGGGCAGGTATTCACGTTTTTTTTGTTCTCCCTCACCGGTTTCGGTGAACAGGCCCCAGGTTTCGTTGAAGATCACCCAGGAGAAGATGGAGGGGTGGTTGTAGTCCCGTTTGATCAAGCCGCGCAGGGCGTGTTCCGTTTCGCGGCGCATTTCCGCATCCGGCTCCCCCCAGGAGTTGGGCACGTCGGCCATGATGAGCATGCCCAGGCGGTCGGCCCAGTAGAGCTTGCGGGGCTGCCCGATCTTGACGTGGATGCGCATGCCGTTCAGGCCGATCTGGCGGGAACGCAGGATCTCATTGCGCATGAACTCATCGGAAGGAAAGGTATAGAAGCCTTCCGGGTGGTAGGCCTGGTCGAGCGCCATCTGCAGGTAGATAGGCTTGCCGTTGAGAGAAACATAACGATAATCGGTGCCGGGCAGATCTAAAACGCTGATCTCCCGCATGCCGAAGTAGGTGTTTACCCTGTCCGTAGTATTTTCATCCTTGCCCAGCTGCGCCTCTACGGTGTACATATGCGGGTCATCAAGCGACCACAGCCGGGCATCGGGCATGGCGGCCTCAAAACTCAGCTCCTGCTCGCCGCGGGGCACTGTTTTTTCTACCCGGACAACTTTCCCGTCCTCCCCTTTGATGGCCAGTAGTAATGGGAGATCCTCTTGTGCCGGCTCCGCCAGGTGGGCTTCTACAATGGCTTTTTCTTCCTTGATATTTGGAGAAAAGTGCAGTGCTTCCAGGTAATTTTCACCCCTTGCTTCCAGGTAAACCGTCTGCCAGATGCCGCGGGCCTTGCCATAGCCCTGTTTGCCTTCCAGTTTGAAGGGGTGGGGGCTGTCGTCCACGCGGATGATCAGTTGCTGCGGCTGCCCGTTTTTTACATGCTCCGTCAGCTCCAGCGAGAAGGGCGTATACCCCCCACGGTGTTCGCCGATCTTATGCCCGTCCAGCCAGGCGGTGGTGTGCCAGTCGGAAGCGCCGATGGTGAGAAAGGTGCGCCGGCCGCGCCACTCTGCCGGGACGGTAATTTCCCTTTGGTACCAGCCGATGTCGGCCTCGTCGTCTAGGCCGCTAAGGGGGGCGGCCCAGGAGAAGGGCACCTGTATGGTTCGGGGAAATTCAGTTGAACCCTGCTGCCAGTTTTCTTCCAGCCCCGCATTCTCCGGATCGAAGCGGAAGGCCCAGTGGCCGTTGAGGTTGATCCAGTTTGGCCGTTCCCAGTCGGGCCGCGGGTGCTCGGGCAGGGGCTGGGCGGAGAGGGTGGGGAGGAGAAAAAGGAAAGCGAGGATTGTGTTTAAAGGGTGTGGCATGGTATGGATCGTTTTATAAACAAGGTACTAAATTCTGAGTCTAATCGGTGAGGAGCGTAACCTTGATGAGCCTCATGGCGGCCGGCTCTTGCTTTAGTGTTTATAAATCCGTACCTTGAAAGGCGATTGCCGTATGGCTGGCGTTTAACACTCGCCTCAGGCATGCAGCCTCAGCACCTAAAACCCCCAATTATGAAGATGAAAAGCCCAGCCGTTCGAGCTGTTTTATCCTCTGTCGGCCTCTTGTTCTTTCCCCATTATTATATCGTTAATCTCCTCATTACAAGTTGAAGGCTGTTTTGCCTAGTCCATGCTGTCTTCCTCTGGCCGATAAGGCCAGGCAGGCAGATGGCCTATGACAGCAAAGAATTTCCTAAAACCCATAGTGGCCATGGCAAATAAAGGTGTAAAAGGCCGTATCATTTATGCGGAAACGGGTGAAGTTCCCGAAAAGGGCCTGTTCGCCATAACGGCCGTAGACTTTGACCCGTTCTTTTCCGAAGACGATGTACTGGCCTCCGGAACTACTGACGAGAATGGCAACTTTGAGCTTTCCTACCCGGAGGACAAATACAAACTTTGGTTTGGAGACAGAAGGCCGGATATTGTGGTTCGTGTATTTGTCGGGGAGTGCCGCCTTCTTTTGGAAACTGAAGAATCCAAGGATGTCGAAGTGGAGATGCTGGATGTTGGGACCCTTGCGATCCATAAAAATAATGTAGAGGGCTGGTTGGTGACCAATGCGACGTTGGACCCTTCCAAAGGAGAACCAGTGGAGTTATCACAGGGCAATCAGGTCAACTATTTGATTGATGGAGCAACAATGTTTCCGGCCATTACCAGGGCCGTCAGAGCAGCGAATAGCTCTGTTCATTTGATGACCCTGAATTTCGAGGCATTTGTGGTAGATGGTGGCATTAAGAGGCCGCTGATCACAGAGTTCAGTGAGGATTTCAATCCCATTGAGCCGGACCTCAGTGTCAAGCCCTGCGATCAATTCATCAGTACCTTTGTGAAAGGCAGGCTCCAGGATGAGATCAAAGCAAAGGCGGCGGCCGGTAATGGGTTCTCGGCTAATGTCCTGGTAAACGACATCCCTTTGTCAGCCGGAGACTTTGTCGGCGAGGTGAATGAATTTTTTGAAAATACCGAAGTGAAGGTTCGGGATTTTAACAAAGGCCTTTCGCTGCTTCATACAAAAAACCTGATCGTTGACGGGCAGCGGGCTTTCCTTATGGGCTCTCCTATTTCCCAAAGATACTTCAACGATACGGGCCATCTCATACAGGATGCCCGGCACCGCGGGTCGCTTTTTCATGATGTCAACATGGAAGTGGCAGGCCCTGCGGTGGATGCCATCGACAAAACCTTTGCCACCATCTGGAAGGCATCGGTTGAAGCCTCCGATGCTCCGGTTATAACACCGGCTTCCGGAAATCCACCCCAAACAGGCGAAAATATTGTCAGCGCTCAGGTGCTGCGAACCATGCCCGGCGGTGTTTTCACCTCCAATGTACCACAGGTGGACCATCTTCCCCACGGAGAAACCGCCATACTCGAAGCCTACCAAAGAGCGATCTCCAATGCGCAAAAGTTCATTTATTTCGAAAACCAATACTTCACCTCCCCCGATATTGTCAGCGCGCTGATCGCCCGGATGAAAGCAGAAGACAAGCCCAAATTGCAGATCATCTTCGTTCTGAACTTTAAACCCGACCTGCCCGGCTACGCCGACAAACAGAGGACTTTATTAAACCTGCTAAAAATAAAAGCCGAGAAACACGGCCACAAGCTAGGCGTTTACACCCTCTGGAGCAGGCAGGAGAAAAAGCCGGCTTCCGCGGATGGCAATGGGAAACCAGAGTTTGAGATCATGCCCATTTACGTGCATAGCAAGGTGGCGGTAATAGATGACACCTGGGCTACCATAGGCAGCGCTAACCTCGACGGCACTTCCATGAATTACCACCAGATCGGCTTGATGGTGGGCAGCGCCCTCTTTGACAAGCTGAAAGACAAGATAGCGCTGGGTGACGATTTCGACAAGTTTCTGGAGAAAGCCTTCTTTTACCTGTTCAACCATGTTGCCTCCCTGATCTACGCCACCTTTCAAAAGTACCTCTACCTTTCCTTCGCCGTTTTCAAGATATTGTTGGGGCTGCTCTATGCTATTATCAGGTCTGTTTTTGACAGCGACTTCCGGAATGAAGTGCTTAAAACCGTCAAAGATTACGTAGAGATGATCCTGGAAGTAGGACAAATTCCGGATGCCCTGAAGGATGTTTTTGAACGCCCGGCCCAGCATGCCCTGCCTCACCGCTCCGGCCAGCCTCCCCGCAATATTGAACTCAATTTAGTCTTGTACAATGGCATTGCCGGCCAACCGGACTCGCCCGTGGTCAACCAATTGCGCAATCAGCTATGGCAGGAACATCTCGGGTTGGAACAGCTGCCTGGCAATATGAAAAACGTGCCGGATGACCCTGCGGAAATCGATTGGGTGAAAGCCTGGAACGACATTGCCAAGGACAACCTGGCGAAGATCAGGAACAGGGAAAAACACCCGGCGCAGGCCCCCAAAATATTGGAGTGGGCACCGGAAACTGAAGCAGATGACTATCTGAGCGCACTGAAAGTGAGAACCAAAGGCTTGAGAAGCAAAGGAGAAAAGTTTGACTTCGAAAAATGTGAATGGAAGAAAAAACCACCTGCTAAAACTGGGCCATGGCCAATGTAGTCAATACCTTAACCGCCGCTATCGGCAAACTGCTATCGCTTCTGGAAGGAATACAGGAAAATATCCTCGAAGCGAAGGCCTTTATCAACCTTTTGGGCTGGCAACTCCCTCCCGGCATAGAGGATATTGGGTTGGCAGCGTTGGATATCAGCGATTTCCTGGAGAAACTAGATGCCGTGATTGACGCTCCCGAAGAGGAGTGGGAGGACGAACTCCTGATGGCCAGCCGGATAGCGGAACTGACGGTTTCTGTTAATGCTTTGGTTCAGAACATTCATAACCTTGCCCAGGAATTGCCGGACAAGCTGGGCTCCTCTGAGTTTGAGGATTATTTCGAAAAAACACAGATCCATCTCGAACTCCCAAGGCGGATCTTCGACTTTCTGGTGATCAGTTACATCTCCCGGAGATCATCCCTCGCTTTCGCCCTGTTGCATCTCATCAATTTTATTGAATACAAACATTTCGAGGCCGATGATGAGACCTTTCAGACGGATCATATCCGGGCCATTGTAAACTACCAGAACTTTAATACCTTCCTTTCTGATCCTGCCCGGCTATTTTCCGAAACCTACGGCTGGAATACACCGGATTTTTTACCGCTCAACTTTTTAGAACGCCTCAGCCTGGTTTTCCATGCATTGGGCCTGCCCGGCAGAATACGGCCCCTACACCCCAAAGCGGAGGAGGCCATTTTTGGCCAGCCAGCTACAGATCTGCATCCCCTGCCGCAAATGGCCACCTATTTACACGAGGAATTGGGCCTGGTTGACGGCTTGAGGCTGGGCTTCTCAATAGCCGGCGCCCGGCCTTCTGCAGAAGGGGCCAGTGATGGTGGTTTGGCGATCATACCCATCATTAAAGGCCAGGTGCAGGATGAGATCCCGTTCACTCCTTTCAACAATACCTTTGTCGAATTATCGGCGGATGTACAGGTGCTCCGACAGTTGGCGCTCATTTTGAGGCCCGGCGAACCGCTTCAGCTGCAAAAGGCGCCGCGCCTTACCGATCTGGCATCCGGGCGCTTTGCCGTAGGAATTCGCCGTAGCCAGCCCAATGGCGAAGCACAGCCTCTGTGGTCTTTCCCGGGCGGCTCGGTTTTCATTATCCGCGAATTCCAGCTTAGGGGAGGTATGGATAATTTCCTGGGCCGCCCGGCCGAAAGCTTTATGGAAATGGAGCTTTTGGGCGCCCGCTTCATTTACGCTTTAGGCGATGCCGATGGATTCCTGCAACAAAGTATAGATAAGGAACGAGTCGAAGCCGAATTCAGCCTCCATCTTGGATGGAATGCAAGCAAAGGGGTTTATTTTCAGGGTAGCGGCGGCCTGGAAGTGGTTTTGCCCCTACATATTGAACAAGGCGCTTTCAAGCTGCAAAGCCTGTTTTTACGATTGCTTACCGAAGCAGAAGGCCTGGAAGTCGAAGCCAGCACCAGCGGAAGTCTCCACCTGGGCCCGTTGACAGCTACTGTCAACCGCCTGGGAATGGAAGTAGATATCTCCTTCGGTAGTGGCAACCTGGGCCTTTTCGGCTTGTCTCCCCGCTTCAAGCCCCCCACCGGCATAGGCCTAACCATAGACGGCGGCGGCTTCCTCGGCGGCGGCCAGCTCGGCTTCGAACCGGAAAACAAACGCTACACCGGCTTCCTCGAACTGGAGTACCAGGACAGGATCAGCCTCAAGGCCATCGGCCTGCTCACCACCGAGCTGCCGGGCGGCGAGCAAGGCTTCTCCCTGCTCATCATCATCACCTCGGAGTTTACGCCCGTTCAGCTGGGCTTCGGTTTCAGCCTCAACGGGGTAGGGGGGCTGCTGGGCCTCAACCGCACGGTTAAGGTAGAAAGGCTGCGCACCGGCATCCGCGACAATACCCTGAGCAGCATCCTCTTCCCGCAGAACATCATAGAGAACGCCAACCAGATCATCAGCGATTTGCGGCAGGTGTTCCCGCCCGAGGACGGGCGCTTCGTCTTCGGCCCCATGGCGAAGATCGGCTGGGGCGGC
>CAYVVK010000129.1:0-12194 GCA_964454855.1 uncultured Phaeodactylibacter sp.
GTGGCCAAAAAACGCATGGATTCCTAAAATTCCCGGATCAGTTTTTTCTTCATTTCCTGGAATTCTTCCTCTGAAATGATGCCGTCGTCGCGCAGCCGGGCGATCTCCTTGAGCCTGCCGATGACGGCATCGTCTTTGGCCTTGGCCGCCTCCGTTTGGGCCTCACCGGCCTTCTCTTTGGCTTTTTCAGCTTTTTCGGCAGCTTCCGCCGCTTTCTGTTCGGCCTTTTCGGCTTCCTTGCGGGCTTTTTCATCCTTGCGGAGTTGTTCCGCTACTTTCTTGCCTTTTTCAAACTGCTCCTTATACATTTTTTTGAGGCGGGCGGGGTCGAAATCCAGAATGGTGCCGCCGGATTCAAAGTGTCGCTTGAAGACCTGCCCCAGCGCATAAGTGGATGCGCCGGCAAAGGCCGATACGGTAACCCCGCCGATCAGAGAACCAACTGCGGGGATCATCTCAACCAGGCTGCCGGCGCTTAGCCGGGCGATGGTGGAGCTCGTCAGGGACGTGACGATGGCCTTGCCCTGGGTTTCCGAGAAGTCCACACCGTACACCTTGCACATTTGCCGGATCATATCCAGTTGCAGGGCACTGACCGCAAAAATATCGGCGATCAGGACGGGGATCAGCCCCGCCCCCATAGACCAGATGACGTGGTTCCGGATAATGGTATCGGCATGTTTGGCTTTATCGCTATTGCTGCTCATGATCTTTTCTTTAAATGTTTTCGTGGCGTAGTCGAATATTTTCTTAGGTTCCACAGATAAAGATTTTGCCAATGATAAGATCAAATTTACATCTCTCCAGCCTTTTTCGACAATTTCATCATTTCGGTGGATGAGCAATACCGCACCGGCCCCGGAGCGGCGGGCTGAATTTTATTTCGAATACAGCCAAAAGCCGCTCGGCGGGCTTTTACTTCACCGTCACCCGCACTCCTTCCGAATGGCTGGTAAATTCCGGGGCATACATACACTGAATGCTGGAAATGCCATTGGAAAAGTCGCCGCGATGAACAACCCGCAGCGGATATTCGAATACATAGGTGCCCTTGGGCAGGTAACTGATGAAAAAGTGCGTCGCCAGGTCGCGGGTGCTTTCATAGTAGCCCAGGCCGCCCTGCCATTTGTACTGGCTGAAGACGTTCATGGGTTCCAGGCCGCTGGCGCGCATGTCTTTGAGGTGCACGTACTCCATGTCCCGGTCCACTCGAAGGCCGATGCGAACCACCAGCTTATCTCCCGGCTCCAGCGGGTTTTCGGGGCTCACCAGGCTTAATTCCGGCCCTTCTTCGCCTACTGTCTCTTTGAACAGCTGCTTGTGGAGCGTCAGGGGTGTTTCCCTGAATACCTCTACCTTATCGAGCTCCTCAAAGTATTGCCAGTAAGCTGCGCCCCAGGCAATCCCCTTATTGGGATTCTCCACCCTGATCCTGCTGAAATCCTGGCTGAGCTTATCGCCATCCCAGGAGGCTTTGAAGTAGCCGGTGCCGGCTTCGGCGAACTGCCGGGCCTGGATCAGTTCAGGCTGGAAGGATTCTTCATCCAGGCGGGGGAAGCTCACTTCCGCCAGCTGCGTGCCTTCCAGCCAGTTCTCACCGAAGTTCAACAGAGCGTAAACGGCATTGGCAGTGGCCTTGGTGGTTTTCCAATGGTTGGTTTGCTTGTTCTTCAGCAGCCAGATCTTGAGTTGCTCCACCGCTTCCGCATCCTTCGCCACTTCGGCAAAGGTTTCGATCATCATGGCGTGCGTTTCGATGGGCGCCTGGTGCCAGAAGTAGCCGGTGTTGTACTTCCAGTACATGCCCTGTTCCTCATCGTAGAGGGCCCGTTCGCGCAGGGAGCGGACGACCTTCTCCGCGGCCTTGTCTTTTCCGTATTTTTGCAGGGCCACGGCCATCAGGCCTTCCTGATAAAGGCCTTTGTTGAGCCAGTACTTTTCAATTTGCCCCAGATAATACTGCTGCGCCTCCCTGGCCTTGCCCTCCAGTTCCATATCCTGGAAAAGGCTCCTGGTATACAGGTAGTGGATCACTATGCTCGAAAGGTTATCCTCTTCCAGTTTGGCACGGCCCTTTTCCACCTGATAAAGGAGATCTTCGTAATGTTCGGTAAGTTCCCGGTCGATGAAGCCGGCGGCATTCTGCGCCAGCTGCCAGGCCTGGGTATTGGGCTCGATGCTGCGTACGCCCATAGCCCGCAGGCGCCCCAGGCCCTCGAGGATATACTGGGTGATGTACCAGCTGTCCTGCCCGCCCGGGAACCAGGAAAAGCCACCGGCGGAAGACTGCCGCTCGACGAGCTGTGACAGTGCCTTGTCCTGTTCATAGCTCATGCGGTTCAGGTCAAACAGCAGGCCGATCTGCTTACGCTGGGCTGCCTCGCTCTCCGCCTGCATAACCCAGGGTGTTTCTTCAAGCAAGGCTGTTTTCAGCTCTTCGTTCTTCTGCAGTTCGCTGATCAGCGCATTGGAATTTTTCCACTGCTCGAATACCTGCTGAATGGCCGGTTTGGAGTTGGCCACGGAAGCCGCCAGGCTGTTGGCGTAATAGCGGGCGAAGATCTGCTCGGTGCACTCGTAGGGGAACTCCATGAGGTAAGGCAGCCCTTTCACCGCATACCAGGCGGGATTGGAGGTGAATTCCAGGGCAAAATTGTGATGCTGCAGGGTAGTCGACTGTTTGGCCTTGGCCATGGCCTCAAAGTCGAAGGTTTCGGTTTCGCCGCCTTTGACCGGCATGGGCATGGTTTCCGTGACCAGCGTTTGGTTAGTCAGTACGGGCAGTGTGCTTTCCTCTCCGTCGGAGAAGTTGCCGGCGCGGGCTACCACCCGGTGTGTAACGGCCAGCACCTCGCCCTTTGGTATCTTCAGGCGCCAGGATAAAGCTGCAGATTGCCCGCCTTCCGCTTCAAAGGCCAGAGTGGCGCTGGTATTGCCGAAGGCCTCATCGATGGGTTCCATGCTGAAAGCATCGAACAGCATCAACTCGGCCTCTCCGGCCATTTTCTCTTCCGTGAGGTTGCTCACTTTGGCAGTAAACTCGATCTCATCGCCCTCGCGCAGGAAGCGCGGCGGGTTTGGCATCACCATCAGCTCCTTCTGGGTCACCACTTCCTTCTGGCTGATTGCGTTCTGCAGGCTGGGGGTATGCGCCAGGGCCAGGAACTTCCAGCGGGTCAGGGCCTCGTTCATGGTGAAACGGATGATGACATTGCCATCCTTGTCAGTGCGCAGTTCGGGGAAGAAAAAGACGGTCTCCTTGAGGTTGCGGCGTACAGGCGGCGCCGTGGGTTTTTGCACGGCCTCCGGCTGCTCAGGGGACGGGGCCGGAGGCGCCTCGGATGAGTCAGCGGAATCTGCCATTTTTGCAGTAAGGGCCATTTCCTCGTCTTCCGCCGGGGCGGCCGTCGCCGCCACTTCCATATGCCGGCTGCTCCGCAACATAACTCCGCCGGCAGCGTATTCATAGGCCATACCGTAGTTGAAGTTGAACCAATTGAGCGAACGGTACGTACGCTGTGGCCCCACCATGCGGATGGGGTAATAGTGGGAATTATTGCTGGCAGCGCTGTTAAAGTGGCGGCTCTGCCAGCTGCGCGCCCGATAGTAGGAGGGAAAGGGGCTGAAACTCCAGCTGTTAGGCCGGAACTGGTCGAGAGAGGCATCGTAGAGCGTAGCCACCATTTCAGCAGCCAGCTGTTCGTTGCCTGGGCCACTGACCTTGAGTTGCCAGGCTTCTTCCTGGCCGGGCTTCAGCTTGTCGCGGAAGGTGCTGTATTCGATCTTCAGTTCCTTGTTCTTCCAGGGCACCAGGATGGATTCCTCCCAGGTGAAGGCCCGGTTGAAGCGCACGAAGGTGAGATGGGCAAAAATGTTGCCGCGGTCATTCTCTGTCACCTGATGGCTGATATCCGACCACTGTTTCACTTCCCTCCAGGAACGGATTTCGATATTCCGCTGGCGCTCCAGCTCGTAGAGCAGATGCAGGCCCTCCGAGCGGGTGCCCAGGAGTATCTTTGCTTCGTCACCAGGCTGATGGGTGTTTCCTTTCGGTTGTTTTTTCCAGGCCAGGGTTCCTTCCGGCAGCAGTTCTTTTTCGGAATCGTAAATGGTAAAGAACTTCCGCAGCTCGATCAGGTTACCGTTCTCGTCCTTTGTCTCCAGCTTCAATAGGTAGTGCCCTACCGGCCAGCCGGAGATGTTGGCCATCAAAGAGTCCTCTTCTCCCGTATCGAAGGGCTGGCGGAGCACTTCCTCTTTCTGGGGCCAATTGGGTTTTTCATTTTCGTCTTTAAAGGCAAAATGAGGAAATTTATTCAAGAACTCCTTTTCCTCAAGAATATGGCGGTCCGGCTTTTCCCAATACCGTTCGATGAAGGTGCGCTTCGGGGCTTCCAGCTGATGGATGCTGAGGGCTCCCTTGGCAGGCTGGGGTTCGCCGTCCAGGTTTTGGGTAGTAATACCGATGGTTGCCATACCCGCAGCCCGGTCGATGCTCTCCGGCAGCGTGGCGTCTGCCTTGAGGCCCAGATAGGCCAGGCTTATGGTTTTACTGTTGGAATGGGTTTCTCCGGTGATGTCTGTTACATCCACATAAGCGGTAAAAATAAATTCCGGCTTGTCGGCCTTGTCTACCGAGAGGTCAGGCCGGGCGACGAAGGAGAACTCGAAAGAGCCGTCGTTTTCCGTAGTAATAACCCCGGTAGTAATTTCCTGCGATTCTCCACTTCGGGGAGGCAATATCTTTCTTCCGTATCCCCACCAGGGGAACCAGGGATACTGCACTTCCCGCACCACGCGGTATTTCACTTCCGCCCCGTCGATGCTGCTGCCGGCGAAGGCCATGGCCTTGCCCTTTATGGTAATGGTATCTCCCAGTGCCGGGCTCCCTTCGAGAGGATTCATGGTGACCTCGAACTTAGGCCGTTTGTACTCTTCCACCGAGAAATATTCCGTGCTCTGGCCGGCATCGGAAAACAGGCGCATCTGCCCCAGCATGCCGCCCTGTGGCGCCGTGAAGCTGCCGTTGGCCGTGCCGTATTCATTGGTAGTGAGCTCCTGTTTGGCTACTTCCTGGCCATTGACATCGTAAAAGGTAACGGTGAATTTATGGCCGGACAGGATCTCCGGTACCCGGCTCTCTTCTTCGCGTTCCATTACGATCGCTTTGTAGTATATGGTTTGGCCTGGGCGATAAATGGCGCGGTCCATGAAGAAATGGGTCTCCGTATTGCGCCGCTGCCGTTGGGTGGAGGAGTAATTGGAGTATCCATCTTCGAAAAAGAGCACGTCTTTTCCTTTGGAAAAACGCACCTGAAAGTAGGTGTCCTTTGCCAGCTTGGGATAGACAAAGCCATCCTTGTCGCTCAGGGCCTCTCCCAGGCGGACGCGCTCCTGTTCTTTTTTCTGGCGGTTGTAACGGGTGGTAAAAAACTCCGCTTTGACACCCTCCAGCGGAGCGCCCGTTTCCCGGTGCAGGAGGAGGAACTCATTGGCCGTCTTTTCTCCCCGCCGGTTGAGGTAGCTGATCTCGGAAACAGCGGTAAACAGGTAACCTACCGCGTTTTCCGAGTAGGCAAAATCGTCATTGTCCGCCATCAGAATGGCGTAAAAGCCGAAGGGCAGTTTATCAACGGCCAGTTCCACGGCATGCTCCTGCAGGTCGCCATCATCGGGCAGGGTGGTTTTCCAGCTGCGCAGTGGTTTTTTGGCCGCCAGTGCAGCATAGGCCTCCTCCATGCGCATGTTTCGCAGGCCGAGCCGCTCCTCCTCCGAAAGGGAAAGGATGCGAAAGTGGGCAGCGGGCAGGTTGCGGTAGCGGACAGCGGCCAGGAAGGGCTGTCCGGGCAGGTTGACTTCCTCCACGGCCATTTCCAGGCTTTTGCGCAGCAGCTGCCCTTTCAGGGACTCACACTGCCGGGCGCCGTAACTCTCCGGGTATTCCTCTATGGCCTTGTTGCAAAGTTCCAGGGCCTCTTTGCGTTTCCATTTGTGTGCTTCATTCACACCGGGATCATAGTTGTTTCCCTGTTCGGCATACAATTCCGCCATTTTATACCATACTTCCGCTACCGGCGGCTGGCCGGCGTGGCGTTGCTCCACGGATTGCAGGCCCCCGAGGTAAAGGCTGTCTTTCTGGCTGAGTACAGACTGCTGGCGGACGAAGCTCAGGCGGCGCAGGTCGGCATCGGCCAGGGCTGTGGCATTGTCCGCCGCCAGGCGCCGGCCGAGCAGGTCCTGGAAGAGCACCAGGGCCAGGTATTTGTAAGAGTTGGTGTCCCGGGTATTCCATTCCAGAAGGACGAATTCATCGGCCGGGCCAAAGGCGTCGGGCTGATCCAATTGAAAGCGGTAAGCGGGTTGTGTCAGGTAAGATCGTTCGTTGGAAAAGTGCTCTATGGCGCGAAAAACGAGGAAATCATAGAGGGTGGGGCGGAGCTCATCCACGCCGGGCGACCCTTTCCGGGTTATGGCATCGAACTCCTCGATGGGAATATCGAAGGTTTCGGCATTCCGGACCGACTTCATATAGTGGCCCGAAGCAGCTTCCAGCAACTGATCAAGGCTCCAGGTTTGCAGGCCTTCCGGCAGGTAGCCACTCACAGCGGTACGGCCCATAAGCTTCCAGTAGTTCTGGTCAATGTATTGCTGATAAAGTTCTCCCAGCAGGGAATGCAGGATAGGTTTTACCGGAAAGTCAGCTTCCTGGGCCTCTTCTTTCATGCGTTCGATCACCTTAACCATTCCTTCTTCCTCCAGTTGTGCCTGGTATTTATTCTTATAAATGATGGTTTTCACCAGTTGGGCAGGCTGATCCTCTTTTTTTGCGCGCTGGTAGAGTTCCTCCACCTTATCCAGGGCGGAACGAGGCAGGCCCTGGGCTTCCAGGGAGTCAATTACTTTCCATTCTTCCTGATAGGGGCCTTGTTTTTCCATATTGTCGTTTTGTCGGGTATCCTGAAATCCCAGGAGTGGGTTGAGGCAGAGTGCAAAGAGGAGCGATAGGATCATACTGCGGTTTATCATACTTTGTTGGTTGATGCGGGTTTTTCAAATGGCTGTGGGCCGGGCCTTCACTTTATCTTAAGGCAGGCCGGTATCATTCCCTTTTATTACGATGCGGAAGGTGGGGGAATTACATACCGCTTAAGAAATTTTTTTTCACTGAGGTTGCAATCCGAAGCGGATAATATCAACGTCTTCTCCCAATTTAACATTTTTCAGCAAGAAATCGGCCATATGTTGTGCCCAGAATGGCCCCAGGGAGGCGCCTTTGGTACCCAGGCCGTTAAAAATGCCCAGTTGCGGGAATTCGGGATGCCGGCCCAGAAAGGGGCGCCGGTCCTTCACCGTAGGACGAATAGCGGCGCGGTGCTCCACGATCTCGAAGGGTGTTTTCATAATGTCTCTCAGGCGTTCTTCCAGATAGGCGCGGCCCTCAGCTGTGGGGGCATCGTCTTCGTATTTCCAGCCGTAAGTGGAGCCTACCCAGTACAGGCCGTCCTGCAGGGGCACGATAAACACCCGATGCTTGAGGATCTTCTCGAACTGCACGGCAGGGATTCGCACGATCAGCACCTGGCCTTTGGCGCCGCCGAAGGGCAGATAGCTGAAAAAAGGATTGTAGCGCGCCCAGTGCCCTTCACAGAAGATGGCCATATCCGCCGACAGGGGGCCATAGCGTACGCTTCCCTCCTCCATCTTAAGCTGGGTGTAATCGACGGCGCCTTCCATCAGGGCGCCTTCCTCACGGAGCTGCCGGCGGTAGGCCTGTGCGAGCAGGCCGATATCCACCTGGGCGGAATGCCGAACCTCTCCGTAACTGAAAGCAGGCACCGTGAATGGCGCGTACTCCTCCAGCCCGGCCTCATCCAGCATGTACTTTTCGTAGCCTTCCTCCCCCGTTCGCGCCAGCCAGTCGTTTTCCTCCTTGCTGTTGAAAAGAGTGCGGATGATGTTTCGCTCGTGAAAAACAGATATGCCTAAGAGGCTTTCCAGTTCCCGGTAGGTTTGCCGGGCAAAGGGGATCAGCTCATCCACCCGCCAGGATTTGACGTAGCGCCGGCCGGTGATGGGGTTGATGATGCCCGCCGCTACCTGGGTGGCTGCCCGTTCTCTGTACTGGTCCAGTACATGAACGCTCTTTCCTGCCTTCCGCAGGAAGTGAGCCAGTAGCGTGCCGGCCAGGCCCTGGCCTATGATTAGGAAGTTTCGGTGCATGAGGTGTGTGTTGCGGTGTTGCGGTACGATGGCGTATTGGTGTGTTGGCATCTGAAATCTGAAATCTGGCATCTGGCTTAACGGTGTTGCGGTGTTGCCCCGCCTACGCTTAGGCTTCGGCGGGCGTAGGGTGTTTTGGTTCTCAGGCATATTTTACTTTCGCAACGGGTAAGGCCGTAATACCAAAAAAACATAAAACCGCAATACCCATATACCAAATTAAACCATTCCTTTTAACTCCTCCCTGTCCCGTTTCGGCAATTTTGCCACCACCAGCTCATAGGAGTGGTCGATGAGTTTGCGAAGCAGTTCCTCTTCCAGCCCGGTTTCGAAGCAGACGGTATTCCAGTGCTTTTTACTCATATGCCAGCCTGGGAGGATATCTTCGGGGAATTCTTCGCGTAGCTCGATCGCACGGGAGGGCTCGCATTTCAGATTGACGCGGAATTCCTCATTCTCCAGGCCGGTAAGGGCGAACATTTTCCCCATTACTTTATAAACCAGGGTTTCGTTGTCGAAGGGGAAGGTTTCTTCCACCCCTTTTTTGGACAGGCAGTATTCTCGGAATTCCTCGATATTCATTTTCGGTGGATCGGTTTTGCCCAAAGTTAGAAAAGCGCCGCCACTTTTCTTGGGAATTTCACTTCTGATCTGCAAGCAATTCAGTTAATTCCAATTCCAATTTCTCCTCTATTTCCGGCTTGGAGTCCGAATTATCGACATCCCCTTTGTACTTGACGGGAAACGCCCGCTTTGGCTACAGGCAGGCGTGTTCTCCTTTATAATTCAGGCTCAGTTTTTGAATTGCAGCCCTCCGGCCTTATTCAAAGTAATATTGCCGGCAGGGCCTGCAGAGCTTCCAGGCCACCGCTTTCCGCAATGGCGGCCAGCTCTTTTTCACTTTTTCTGGCTTCCCTGGCTGCTCTGCGGTAGGCGCGAATGCGATGGGGGTTGGCTTCCTGTACTTCCAGCAGCTCGGCGATGTGCTCCAGCATGCCGGCAATCTCTTTATTGCTGATGGTTGCCGCGATCATTGTCCTGAATTTTGTTGTGAATACCTATCTAAGTAAGATAAGATACATCAACAAAAAGTTTAAAACAATGATATTGTCAACCATTTGTTGCTTTACGCCAGGGCCAGGGCCTGCAATTTCTCCCTTTGCGCCCGGATCTGTTCCGAGGCCAGATAATCCTCAAAAGACATCAGGCTGTCGATCATGCCCGTGGGCGCGATCTCGATGATGCGATTGGCCACCGTATGCGTCAGCTGGTGGTCATGGGAGGTAAAGATCATATTGCCCTGGAAGTCGCGCATGGCCTCGTTCAAGGCAGTAATGGACTCCAGGTCGAGGTGGTTGGTGGGCTCATCCATGAGGATGAAGTTGGGATGGCTCAGCATGGCCTTAGCCAGCATGCAGCGCACCTTTTCGCCGCCCGAAAGCACGCCGGTGTGTTTGTGGGCCTCCTCTCCGGAAAAGAGCATGCGCCCCAGGAATCCGCGGATAAACTGCTCATCCTTGTTTTCGGAATATTGCCGCAGCCAGTCGATCAGCCCCATGTCCTGGCCGCCGCTAAAGTAGACCTGGTTCTCATTCGGCAGGTAAGCGGTGGTGATGGTCTGTCCATACTCGATGGTACCGCTGTCTGCCTCCATTTTGCCGGTCAGCACTTCATAAAGGGCGGTAATGGCGGCACTCTCCTGCCCCAGCAGCGTCACTTTCTCGCCGCGGTTGAGGGTAAAGGAAACATTGGAGAACAGCAGTTCTCCCTGCTCATTGCGCTTGCTCAGTTTTTCCACTTTCAGGATCTGGTCGCCGGGCTCCCGCTCGGGCTTGAAATTGATGTAAGGATACTTTCGGCTGGAGGGTTGTATATCCTCCAGATTGAGCTTTTCCAGGGCCTTTTTGCGGGAAGTGGCCTGGCGCGATTTGGAGGCGTTGGCCGAGAAGCGCTGAATGAAGGCCAGCATTTCCTGGCGCTTCTGCTCGATCTTCTTGTTCTTGTTGGCCATCTGCTGGGCCTTAAGCTGGCTGGATTCGTACCAGAAGGTATAGTTGCCGGTGTAAATGTTGATCTTCTGGAAGTCGATGTCTGCGATGTGGGTGCAGACCATGTCCAGGAAATAGCGGTCGTGCGACACGACGATCACCGTATTCTTGAAATCCGCCAGGAAATCCGCCAGCCAGACGACGGTAGCGGCATCCAGGTCGTTGGTGGGCTCATCCAGCAGGAGGATGTCCGGGTTGCCGAAGAGCGCCTGGGCCAGCAGCACCTTCACCTTATCCGGGCCGCTGAGGGCAGACATGCTTTGGTAGTGTAATTCCTCCTTTACGCCCATATTGCTGAGCAGTTCAGCTGCATCGCTCTCCGCGTTCCAGCCGCCCATTTCCCCGAACTGGCTTTCCAGTTCCGCCGCCCGCATGCCATCGGCCTCCGTGGCCTCAGGGTCCATGTAGATGGCATTCTTCTCCTGCATGATCTGGTAAAGCTCCTCATGGCCCATGATCACGGTATCGATCACCTGCTCCTGTTCGAAGGCGAAGTGGTCCTGCCGGAGCACCGCCATGCGCATGCCCGGCTCAATGCCAATCTGCCCCTGATTGGGGCTGATCTCTCCGGAAAGGATCTTAAGGAAGGTAGACTTACCGGCGCCGTTGGCGCCGATCAGGCCATAGCAGTTGCCCTGAGTGAATTTGAGGTTGACTTCTTTGAAGAGAACGCGCTTGTCGTATTGCAGCGCTATATTATCTACTGTTATCATTAATTTCTATTGTTATGTCCGCACTGAAAGCTCTAAGAACGCGCAAAGGTAAGCGGTGGTTGAGTAAGGAGCTAATTTTGATGGTTTTTAATTAACTCAGGCTATAGATCAGCCCCAATGCACAGAATTGATAATTAGCTTTCCTCTTTTTTTTGCCGGCCTGTTGAAAAAATCAAGATACGAGCTGATCAAAAAAACAGAAGAGCGGGGCACGGGGGGTCTTCTCCCTTCCCGGATACCTTCAGCTTTCACAAGTCAGCCAGCCTGATGCTCGGCCTGCTGGATGAACTTGGCGTGGAGGAAGTACATGGCATTGGCCACAGCGGCGGGGGCATCACCCTGCTTCACATGGCGGTGCAGCAACCGCAAAGGCTGGCCAGCCTGACGCTGGTCGCCGGGCCACACTTCCTGGGGCTGGAGGCCAGGCCAATAAAAGCATGACAAAAGCGGGTTAGCCTGCCTGAAAAACTTCTGCATGATCGTATGCAAACTCCCGAAAAGTACGGGCGGGGCGGCCGGTGATCTCCTCCACCACATCTGTGATGATGCCGGTGCCGCCGCCCTGCCGCTGGTAACTGGCCAAGGCCAGTTGTGCGCCGATGTGCCAGGGCGGAAGGCCCGCCCGGCGCAGGCGCTGCCAGGCTTCGTCTTCATTTTCGGGAATATATTGTAAGGGGCGGTTAAGGGCCTGGGAGAGGATGGCCGTAGCTTCCTTGTAAGAAAGGGTTTCCGGGCCGGTCAGGGTGTACCATTTCCCCGCATGGCCCTCTTCAGTAAGGATGGCGGCGGCCACCGAGGCAATATCCCTGGTGTCGATCATGGGAATTTCGGCATCGCCGGAAGGAGAATAGACCCTGCCGTCTCGCATAATGGAATCCCGTTGATCCAGCAGGTTCTGCATAAAAACGTGGGGCCGCAGGATGGCCCAGTTGAGATCCGCATCGCGTAACACCCGCTCCACATTGTAGTGCCATACTCCGATCACCGACTTCGAATGGGCCGAGGCGCCCAGGGCAGATAGTTTTACGATGTGTTTGATGCCCACCTCCTCTGCGGCGGCGATGGCGTTTTTCTGCAGGGGCACCATATTCTCGACATTGCCGGTGAGCAGGAACAGCCGCTCGGCGCCTTCGAAAACCTGAGGCAATGACTTCCGGTCCGCCAGGTCGGCGGCCTCCCAATGGATGCCGGGCAAAGTTTTGCCTTTCGGCGG
>CAYVVK010000130.1:0-10553 GCA_964454855.1 uncultured Phaeodactylibacter sp.
TATCCCGGAGACACCATGACTTACCGCTTTGAGCAAAGAGTGAACATTCCACGGGAAAACGACAATGAACTTGATGCCTGGCTCCGATTCAGCCCGGATTTCATCCTGGAGAACGACAGCATCTATGCTCAGGTGGTAGCCAATCCGAAATCCCTGCTTCCCCGGCGGCTCATCAACTTCGAGCTGGGAGAAGCCAGCCTGAACTCTTTCTACCTGGAGACGGGCACAGCAGCCTCCGCCGGCCTGGCGGAAGATCCGCTCGATGCCTCCAACACCGTCATTCGAATGACGGGAAGCGACCTCTTGAGCACCATTGATGAGGGGAATTACAGTGTCCCGAAAGAAGACAATGTCTGGAATATCAATGAAGCTTCTTCCGTTAAAATGTGCTTCTGCGCCGACCTTAGGGGCCTGGATACCGCCATCCTCCGCTTCGACCTGCGGCAGACCTACTCCCCTTTCTACCTGCAACAGTTCAGTGAGAATGTTCCCCTGGCCAGTGCCCTGCGCATCCTGGTCAATGGAGAGCAGCTTGGCGAAACATTCAAACCTTCTACGTTTATCAACGATGCCTGGCGTACCCGCAGGATCAACCTGACAAGTTTCCGCGACAGCCCGGCAGAGATCTGCTTTGAGGCCCGCAATGGCATAGCCACCGAATTCGACCCCCTGAACCGCGGCGATAATGTATTTATAGATGACATCACTTTCGGAAACGGGGATTTTGTGCCGGTGAGCCAGAAGGATATCGTATCGGCGGAAGCACAATTCAGCCTCTCTCCCAATCCCAGTAAGGGGCAGTTTCAGTTGCTCCTGGAAACAACTTCTCAGGAAGAGGCCACAGTGGATATTTTCAATGCCTACGGCCAGCGCGTCAGGCAAATTCGCTTTTCGCCCGCGGAAGGAGCGGTGGATCTAGACCTGCGGGGCCAGGCGGCAGGAGTCTACTATCTGCGCCTGCGGCAGGATGGGAAGGAAGCTGTAAAGCGGGCCATTATTCAGTAAGCCGGTCAATGCTTGTAAAAATCCCGGCCATCCAGCACCATAAAAACCCTGCCGGTAGATAACTCAATGGCGGGCGGTACGTCTATACGAAAGGATTTCCGCCCGCCATCCCAATCGAAGATGATCTTCCTGCGGGTGATCCGCACGCGGCAATCCTCAGGATCGCGGTTGCGGCGCTGGTAGAAACCGTAACCGTTGGCGGCAATTTCGAGGTAGTGTCGGCTGGAACTCCAGGAACCGATATAAACGAGTTCCTCCTCGTCGAGAGGTTTCTGGCAGGAAGAGAGGCTAAGGCCGAGTGAAAAAAGAATGAGTAAAACCGGGGTAAATTTCAGGTTCATCTTTTTTACCTAAAAATACTCGGTAAGAAGCGCCGGAGGCAAATTTTTGGAGTTAAATGCAGAAGCGGCAGGGTGTTAAAGTGAGAAGCAGCGTTAAGGCGCTGTTAAAAAAAGGAGGATCAGGGCCCTTAAGCCCGGAGTTTTGACTTGAGCTGCTGCTGCGCCATTTGAATACGCTCCTTCACCACGGCTTCCGGCAGGCCCGTGTGCTCGGAAATTTCCGCCGGCGTCATGCCCATGTAATGGTTCCAGAAAGGGATACGGTATTTTTCCTCCAGGCTTTCCACCAGTTGAAGTATGGCAGTTGCTCCGGAGCTTTTTCCCGCCCGTCCGTCAGGCTTCCGCATAACAGTCCGTTTTTTATCGTTATCGGCCCTGGCCAGAAATACGTTACCCATAATGATGGTGGCCCAGTTTCCAAAACTGTCCCCGGGATTCAGTGTGTTCCGATATTTCAAGGCCCGAAAGGCCGTCTCCTGATAAAGCGCCCGGGCGTCGTCCATATTATCCGTCAGCTTGCTGGCAATACGCTGAAGCAGGCCGGCGGAGCGGTTGAATGCAAGATAAAAATCTTTAGTGTCCATATGAGCAGCGTGTTGAAATATTTTCAATGTTACAACACCAAAGAGGTGAACTTGTTCTTGTTCCGGCCATAAAATCCGGTGGCTTTCCTTTATTTACGCACCTGGCCGCCTCCTGGATCTGCCCGGATGGTAAATAGTCCTCAATTTTTCTATTTTTTGGGGCCTCAGAAGTTAAGTAGGCGGACACAAACAATTTAACAATTTAACAATTTAACAATCTGCCCAAAACACTTGAGAATAAAGCGTTTCCAACTCTGCTATCGAAGCAGTATTAGTAAACTAAAACTGTCCGGCTACTTAAGTAGGCGGACAGAACAATATAACAATTCAACAATGTAACAATCTGCCCGGAACGCTCGAGAATAAAGCGTTTCAGGCTCTACTGCCGAAGCAGTATAAGTAAACTAAATCTGTCCGCCTACTTATTTTGAGAAGATTTACATGGCGCCAGTCGGCCCCGCTGAATCCTGAAAAACAGCAGCTGTCGGCAAGCAGGCATTTTATTAAAATAAAACATCTAGATATCTATATTATTGCCCGGATTTTTTTATCTTTGGTCACATCATTTTTTTCTATAGACAAACAATCCAAAAGACATGGCAGCAATAAACGAAGTCGTAATACTAAGTGGCGTCCGAACCGCTATCGGCACCTTCGGAGGTTCCCTGCAGACGGTTTCCCCCATCGAATTAGCTACGATCGCCTCGAAGGAGGCCATTCAACGTTCCGGGATCAGCGCTGAAGAGATCGGGCACACCTTTTTTGGCAATGTCATTCATACCGAACAGCGGGACATGTACCTTTCCCGCGTCGTTTCCGTTCAGGCGGGAGTTCCTAAGGAAGCCCCTGCCATGACGCTCAACCGCTTATGCGGCAGTGGCCTGCAGGCTATTGTTTCCGCCGCCCGCACCATACAGCTCGGCGATGCAGAAGCCGCTCTTGCCGGCGGTGCCGAGAACATGAGCCGCGGCGGCTATATGCTGCCCAGCCTGCGCTGGGGCCAGCGTATGGGTGAAGCTACCGGCGTAGATATGATGGTGGGCGCCCTGACCGACCCCTTTGGGCACGGCCATATGGGCATCACCGCCGAGAACGTAGCGGATAAGTTTGACATCAGCCGACAGCAGCAGGACGAGTTCGCCCTGGAAAGCCAGAGGCGGGCCGCCCACGCCATCGCCGAGGGCTACTTTAAAGAGCAGATCGTACCGGTAGAGATCAAGAGCCGCAAAAAAACGTTCGTGTTCGATACGGATGAATATCCCAAAGCCAACGCCAGCATGGAAGGGCTCGAAAAACTTCGCCCCGCCTTTAAACGGGACGGAGGCTCCGTGACCGCCGGGAATGCCTCCGGCATCAATGACGGAGCAGCAGCTGTGGTGGTCATGAACGCAGAAACCGCAAAGAAGAAAGGGCTGAAGCCCATGGCAAGGATCATTGCTTACGGCCATGGCGGCGTGGACCCCGCCGAAATGGGAATGGGCCCGGTACCTGCCGTTACCAATGCCCTGGCCAAGACAAACCTCAGTATAGAGGACATGGATGTCATCGAATCCAACGAGGCTTTCGCCGCTCAGGCCTGCGCCGTAGCCAAGGAACTGAATTTCCCTGCCGATAAGACCAACCCTAATGGCGGCGCCATCGCACTCGGCCACCCCATCGGCGCTACCGGCGCCATCCTGACGGTAAAAGCCCTGTACGAACTGAAGCGCACCAACGGCCGCTACGGCCTGATCACCATGTGCATCGGCGGCGGGCAGGGCATCGCTATGATCGTAGAGAACATGCAATAGATCTAAGGCAGCAGCCTGCTTTCAGGTAATCAGACACAATTAATCAGGAATGTAGAGTCGGCGCTTGCGCCGGCTTTTTTTACTTCAGCACAGCCGCTCGTTTCAAAATGCGAAAGGCCCCGGTGAACACATCACCGGGGCCTTTCGCATTATCGGCCTGTATGCTATGAATACCCAGGCTGCCGATCCCCTTTCCGGATGATCTTCTTTGCTTCTCTTCCCTTCACCACTCCCTTTTCCTCATCCAGCCAGACGATGGCCCCGGTAGGGCAGCGTTGAATGGGATCCATGGTGTTGTGGTTCTTTGAATAATCGACTACCGGCAGGTTGTGCACCATGGTGATCAGATCACCAGGGGCGTCCATCACGCATTTGCCGCAGGCGGTGCAGGCTACCTGGCACTCTTCGAGGATGTCATTGCCCGCCTCGTGGTTCTTACAGGCTACCCACAGGCGGTGGCTCACCGGGTGCAGGGAGAACAGATCCTTGGGGCAGGCTTCCACACAGTCGCCGCAGGCGGTGCACTTGTCCACATCCACTACCGGCAGGGAGTTAGGGCTCATGGTAATGGCGTCAAAGTCACAGGACACCTCACAGTCGCCGTAGCCCAGGCAGCCCCAGAAGCAACCTTTACCACCTCCGGAAACCAGAGTTGCAGCCTGGCAGGTTTTAATACCTTTGTATTCGGCGCGGTCGATCGCCACATTGGCCCCGCCGGCACAGGCCAGGCGGGCCACTATCTTCTCTTCCGAACCCAGCGCCACCCCCAGGTAATCGGCAATCCTAAGCCGCCCCGCTTCCGTGCTTACCGTGCATTTGCCGGGCAGCGCCTCTCCGGAGACCAGCGCCTCCGCAAAGGGCCGGCAGCCGGGATAACCGCAGGCGCCGCAATTGGCGTGGGGCAGCATATCCTCCACTATATCGATGCGCGGATCTTCGTAGACATACAGCTTCTTGTTGGCCACTATAAGCATAATGGCCAGCAGAAGGGTAAGGCTACCCAGTGCCGCAAGTGCAATTAATATCGTCATTTCAAAGCTCGGTTTTCATGTAAGTCAAGACGTTCAGACGTTCAGACGTTCAGACGTTCAGACGTTCAGACTCAATATATGACTTCCGCCCACTTATCCCCCACAACCAGCTCCGCCTTGCGCGTCTCCCACTTCTTCCGGGAGCCCAGTATATTGGCAAAGGCCTTGTCCAGGTTCTCCATAACCTTCTCGTAGCCTGCTACGTAGACGTAGGTATTGGCGCGCGACAGCATTTCGAGGACCTCTGATGCCCGGTCCTCTATGGCCTTGTCCAATTGAATGGGGTCTGCCCAATGCGGGCGCGGGCTCAGCGCGTGGAACGCCTGGAAGGTATCCTCGTCGTAGTAATTCGTAAGGTCGTTGTTCTTGTCGTTCATGTACAGCAGTTCCAGGCCGCTGCGGGCGCCGTAGAACAGGCGGATCTTTCCTTTCCAGTCTTCCACATTATTGTAAATGTGCTTGACGAATGCCCGGAAAGGCGCAATGCCTGTGCCCATCCCGATCAGGATGAGGTTGGCCGTCTTGTCTTCCGGCACCTGGAAAGGCAGCTCAAAGGGCCCGGTGATGGTGATCTCATCTCCCACCTTCCGGTCGCAGAGATAGTTGGAGGCAATGCCGTCATACTTCTCACCGCTGAACTCATCTACGTAAGAACAGCGTTTGACCAGCATGGTGATCAGCGCATGGCCGTTTCTCTCGTCGGGCAGGTCCGCCACGCTGTAAAGGCGGTGGTGGAACTCCTTACCGAATTCACCATTGGCCTCTACCAGTACCCCGAAACTCTGGTCCACCTCGCATTCGAATTCCGGTTCTTGTACCTCCAGTATGATCTCCCGTACTTCGTCGGTGTCCTCGGGAGTCAGGCGCTCGGTTTTCTTCACCTTGGCCCGATACTGATTATCTGTTTTATAGTCCGCTAAGTTTGCCATAATTCTTATGCTTGGTTTTGAATGTATTTTTCTTTGTCTTTTCTCTCGCAGGCCGTCCCGCAGCCACAATTGCCGCAGCTGCGCCGGTCCGCCAGTACATCCTCATCGGAGATATAATCCGAGAACACGTTTCTCCATAAGGCCTGTACCGCCGCCCAGGCGATGGCCAGAAAGACCACCCCGCCAACTCCGATGATTAATGATTGTATCATAGTGCTTTTGCTTTTTGTAAAGTCTACTGTACTGTCCCGCTTGCCAGATCGTAAATCCCAAATGCTTAAATCTCAAATCACGTTATTCAGGATTTTAGATTGAGGCATTTTCAATTTAGGGTTTTCGCGGGCCCTCAGCTGCACTGCCCACTGTTGAGCGTAGCGAAACCCGTATGGGCATATTGTCCCCCTCCTCAACCTGTCTACCCGGCGATAGCCAGGTAGAGGAGGCCCACTGAACCTACCCGCCAAGCCCCGCAAACCCCATGAACGACAGCGACAGGATACCCGCGATCAGGAGGGTCAGCGCCGTACCTTTAACCACACCCGGCACATCCGCAAAATCGAGCTGCTCCCGCAGGCCGGCGATCAGCACCAGCGCCAGGGTAAAGCCCGCGCCTGCCCCCAGGGCATACACCAGGCTTTCGAAAAAGCCGTATCCCTTGTTCGTCTGGAACAGCGCCAGGCCGAGAATGGCGCAGTTGGTCGTGATCAGCGGAAGAAAGATCCCCAGCGCCCGGAACAGGGCGGGGCTCATTTTTCGGATGAACATTTCCACCAGCTGAACCGTGGAAGCGATCACCACTATGAAGCTGATCAGCTCCAGGAAAGTGGCGTTGATGGCCACCAGCAGGGCGTGGATCGCATACGCACACATCGAGCTGATTAGCATCACAAAAGTCACCGCTCCGCCCATCTTCGTGGCGGTCTCCATCTTACCAGATACGCCGAGGAAGGGGCAGATACCCAGGAAGTAGGCCAACACGAAGTTGTTGATCAGGCTGGCGTTGATGAATATGTACCAAAGGGACTCCTCTTTCATGTCGTTACTTTTCTTGCTTTTGCGATATTAAATATAAGCAGCCAGATGGCCAGCGTAAAGAACCCTCCGGCGGGCAGTATCATGACGATCCATTCCTGGAAAGTGTCGGGGAAAAGGGCAAAGCCGAAAATGCTTCCGTTCCCGAATAATTCCCGGACTGCCCCCAGGCACAGCAGGGCAAAGGTGAAGCCTACCCCCATACCCAGGGCATCCAGCGCGGATTTGCCCAGAGTATTCTTGGAGGCAAAGGCCTCGGCCCGGCTCAGGATCAGGCAGTTCACCACGATGAGCGAAATGAAAGCCCCCAGGCTCTTATGCAGGTCTACGCTGATGGCCTGAATGACGTAATCGGTGATCGTCACAAAGGTGGCGATGATCAGGATGTAGGAAGCGATGCGCACCTGCTTGGGAATGAAATTCCGCAGGGAGGAGACCAGGACGTTAGACATCAGCAGTACAAATGCTGTGGCCAGGCCCATGGCCAGTGCGTTCTCCGCCGTATTGGACACCGCCAGCACCGGGCACATGCCCAGCACCTGTACGAAGACCGGGTTGTCCCGCCACAGCCCTTTGATGAACTCGTCCGTAGGAGGGCGCTCATCCAGGGATTTCAGGAACCCTACATCCGGTTTATCTTTTACTTGGCTCATTGCTGCGCTTTTTCGCTATTCGTTTCTTTAATCGCAAAATCTTCCTGGTTGCGATAGATCAGGGGCACCCAGAACTCGCTGCTCGAGCTGATGATGTCTCCGATCGCCCGTGAGGAAATAGTCGCCCCCGTAATGCCTTCTACTTCCCAGGAATTGGACTTGGCGCCCTGCTTCACGGGGATGACCGCATTCTGCAGGGCCTTGCTCCCCTCGTCAACCGAAACGTTCAGGGCCTCAAAATTGGCCAGGAAATTCGGGTCGTTCTCGATCTTGTCGCCCAGGCCCGGCGTCTCTTTGCTTTCCAGCACATGGAAGCCTATGACCGCCTGTTGATCCGGGTCGTAACCGTACAGGATGCGGATGATGCCCGCATATCCCTGCCCGCTGGCCTCTATGGCCAGCCCGGTGAGTTCTTTCTCCTCATCGTATCCGGCATACACCACCCGGCCTTCTTTTTCATCCCCGCTGGCGGGAACGAATTCATTAGCTTCATTCAGCATAAAAGCCTGCGTGGTAGCCGTTCCCGGAAGCACCTGAAAGATCGCTTTCTCCAGGGCTTCCGCCTGGTTCTCTGCTATTATCGGTTTCGTCCCTTCAAAGACCAGCACGATCAACAGGGCACACATGATGCCGATGCCGACCATAGCACGCAGCATCTCCGTGCTGTTTCCGGGCGCCGTTTGCTGTATTTGCTTCGTTTCGGCCATGGTCATTTCGTGCTTTTAGAAGTTCCGTAAACCCGGGGCTTTATCATATTGTCGATATGGGGTGAAATCGCATTGGCCAGCAATATGGCGTACATCACCCCTTCCGGTAATCCTCCCCAAAGGCGTATCACCACCACCAGCAGGCCGATGAGGGCGCCGTAAACCACTACCCCCAGGGGAGTGATCGGAGAAGCGACCATATCAGTGGCCATGTATACTGCTCCCAGCATCAACCCTCCGGAGAAGAGCATGAACATAGGAGAAGGATAGGCCTCGGCATCAATGAGGTGGAGGATGCCGCTCAGTACATATACCGTCACCAGGATGGAGACGGGAATGCGCCAGTTCATCATCTTCCGGGCGATCAGATAAATGCCCCCCAGCAGGATGAGCACCGCACAGGTCTCCCCGGTAGAACCCGTAATCAGGCCCAGCGCCAGTTCCGAAGTGCCTGTGGATACCTGGTCGAATTTAAAGGCCGACAGGGGCGTGGCCCCGGTAACGATATCAAATTCGGGCTCCATGAAGGGGATGGTGAGGGAAGAGCCGGCGATCGTGGTGAACCGCTCTGCCGAAAAAGCCGGATACCAGGTGGTAATGGCCACGGGAAAGGCGGCCTGTAATACGGCACGCCCCACCAGGGCAGGGTTGAAAACATTATAGCCCAGCCCTCCAAAGATAAACTTCCCCAGGGCAATGGCGATGACGCCGCCAACGAAGGCCATCCACAGGGGAAAGCTCGGGGGAAGCGTCAGTGCCAGCAGCAGGCCCGTAATGACCGCCGACCAGTCTGTGATCGTACTTTCCTTGCCGGAAAGCCTGCACAGGACATGCTCGGTGAGCACACTGGAGGCCGTGGTAACCACGATCACAAGCAGGGCGCTCATCCCGAAGGAATAGACCGCAAAGGCGGCTACCGGGATCAGGGCCCACACTACGTTCTGCATGATGTCATCGGTGCCGATGCCCTTCGTAATGTGAGGCGAAGTACTGATATTTAGTGTTCTACTTAGCATTTTTAGCGGCCTGTTTTTCGGAAGCGCGTTTTCTTACAATAGACTTCGACATTCTGAAATACTGCACCAGCGGGATATGCGACGGGCATACGTAAGAGCAGGACCCGCACTCAAAGCAATCCATGAGGTTGTATTCCTCCGCCATCTGATCATAGGCCTCAAACTTGGCCAGAATACCCAGCTTGGAAGGGTTGAGGCTGATCGGGCAGGCGTCGACACAAGCCCCGCATTTGATGCAGGGATAGATCTTCTCCGGCCGTTTTACTTCCTTTTCGGTGAAGGCGACAATGCCCGAGGTGCCTTTTACAATGGAAATGTCCAGGTTGGACACGGCTACCCCCATCATGGGGCCGCCCATATACACCTCGCTGATGCGCTCATCTACGCCTACCTGTTCGAGCACGTAGCGCAGGGGTGTCCCGACGGGTATCAGGTAGTTGCCTTTCTTCTGCACGGCCGGGCCGGTGATGGTGATCACCCGCTCCTGAATGCCGCGCCCATGCGGCAGCAGGCGGCCGATCTCGGCAGTAGTGGCCACATTGACCACGACCACCCCCACCTCTATGGGCAGTCCGCCCGACGGCACTTCCTTGCCGAGCACGGAAGTGATCAGCATCTTTTCGGAACCTTGCGGGTACTTCACCGGAACGACTTTCACCGATATGGGCGCTCCTTCGGGGATCAGGCTTTCCAGGTGGTCCGCCGCATCCTGCTTGTTGGCCTCAATGCCGATGATCGTCTCTTTTGCGCCAGTAGACTTCATCAGGTAGCGGATACCCATAAAGATATCCTCGGCCTGCTCGAGCATCACCCGGTGGTCGGTGGTCAGGTAGGGTTCGCATTCGATGCCGTTGAGCATCAGTATCTCGCATTCCTTGCCTTCGGGCACTTTCAGCTTAACATGGGTGGGAAAGGCAGCGCCTCCCAGCCCTACGATACCGGCATCCTGAATGCCCTGCAGGATCTCGTCCGGCGTAGCCGTTTCGACATCCACCGGCGTACCTTCCATCACTTCCTGGCTGGAGGCCGGCAAAGTTTCCAGGTAGATGCCCGAAGACATCTTCCCGGAAATGGTCGGCACGTTGGCGAACTTGCGGATGGTGCCCGAAACGGGTGCATGCAGCGGCACCGACACGTATCCACTCGCTTTGGCGAGCAACTGCCCGCGCACCACTTCCTGCCCTTCCCGGACGATAATTTCCGAGGGCGCGCCGATGTGCTGCGCCGTGGGCAGGATGATCAGCGGAGCAAAAGGAAACTGCCGGATAGTTTGGAAAAAATTTCCTTATACGCGTTGTTCTCAGTATCAATGGCCGACAGATTGTTAAAATTTACATCAATAAATGAATAGATATTTTCCTGATTTTTAAAATCAAAAACGCAGGCCCCCTTCGTGCGGATAGTTCCGCCAAGAGTTATGTCCCTTGCCAGAGGCTTAATTGAATCTGCAATGTCTCCGAGGTCA
>CAYVVK010000130.1:10563-12152 GCA_964454855.1 uncultured Phaeodactylibacter sp.
ATGATACTGCTTTGTATGTTGCAGGCAAGCTGGTTTCTTAGGTCCGTATTTTCATATTCTCCGTCAAAAGCTATTGTATTTTCACCAGCCTCTATCTGGCCCTCACGAATAAGCCACCGTTCAAAAGAAAAAATATCCGCACGGCATTGTATAGAAAAATCCAGATTGTCAACATACCTTCTCCGCGAAAAATGCCGAGAAACCGAATCATAGGAAAATCCAGTTTCCATAATATGTGCATCAACAGACACTGTATCATTATAAAACGAGAGGACACAGTCCAGTGATGTGAGCCCGTCAAGTTCATACAGTTTTTCAAGCCGGTATTGAATATACGGATTAAAAGTTTCATTCTGAAACCTGTCTATGTAAATACGGGCTTCCCCCGCAAAGGAGGTATCTTCATGTATGACTACATCTCCATGAGAAGAAAATTGAAAAGCATCATTTTCAGACACATAATCTTCACTAAAATTGCCTGTAATGTCCCACTCAATCTGTTCATTTGTCATTGTCACATCAGCATTAAACTGTGATGCGGTCACTGAAAACTCATCATTCTTAAAGAGTTCACTGAATGTAATTGTTGAATCAACAATCTTTATATATACATTTTTCCCGGACAATTCATCCGAAGAACGGAACAACTGGTGAAGATTTGAAAATCCTTCGACCGAATCTTTGTATGTGTCATCGAGCTTTTTCTGAATCAGTATCGCGGCATCAACAAATTCAATATTTTTGATTCTAATTTTCTTCTGCATTAACGGCAATAAACGTATATTTACTACAACGTGGGCCGCGTCAACAAGCAATACATTATCGTTAAAATCATCCGAAGCTGAAATTTTGAGGTTTCTTACCGCAACATCTCCCCAGGACTTCAGTTCAATTGAGTCAAACCGGACAGCCTTGTTAAATGTATCTTCAATTACCGCCGTCAGCTGTTGATGCAGGTCCTGTTCGGAAAAAACATTTTGAATATATGTTTTTGCAAAAAAGAAAGCTGCTGCTGATATTCCGCAAAGGACGCACAAAGTGATAAGTATGTTCTGTACATGTTTCATAGATCATTCCATAGATCACCTTGATTTTCAAGTGTCAAGTTTTTCATTTACACCAATTTTAAAACATATACGGATTAATTATATAGTTCAAACGCAAAGAATCCGGCTCAGTTTTCAAACTGTCCGCTCGCAAGGAGTACCAGTGTACAAGCCCGTTGTACCATGATACCTGCACCGCCGCACTGGCGTTCCAATTCATCTGATTCCGTACCAGGATTCATAATAATTTTTTCCGGCTGTAACGCAATCAGCTGCTCTATATATTTTTCACCAGTTTGGGGACGGACATATATTGTTACCGCATACACATCATCTGATATGTCCGAGAGCGTTTTATACACCGGAACTCCCTCTATTTCCTCCAATACAGGGTGAATTGGCAAAACATCATATCCATTGTCCTGGAGCCGCTTTAATGCCTTATACGCGTATCTGTCCGGCTTGTTACTCGCGCCAATAATCGCTACCTTTTGTCGAGTAGACATAATATGACTCCTTCTATTCTAAGAATAATGAGGAGTT
>CAYVVK010000131.1:0-12128 GCA_964454855.1 uncultured Phaeodactylibacter sp.
AGGCAGTAGGCAGTAGGCAGTAGGCAGTAGGCAGTAGGCAGTAGGCAGTAGGCAGTAGGCAGGGATGAGTTCTATACCCTGGGAATACTGCATACTGCCCACTGCCCACGGTTGAGCGAAGCGAAACCTCACTGCAAACTGCCCACTGCAAACTGAACTATGGCTTCACCTCTCTTTCCTTCACATACTTCTCCAGCCACTGGTCCTGTTCCCAGAGCATATGCATGATGGATTCGCGGGCGCGGTATCCATGGCTTTCATGAGGAAGCATGACCAGGCGGGCCTTTCCGCCCAGGCCGTTGATGGCCTGATAGAGGCGCTCGCTCTGCAGGGGGAAGGTGCCGGAGTTGTTATCCGCCTGCCCATGAATGAGCAGTATGGGCTCATCGATCTTGTCGGCATTCATAAAGGGCGACATGGTGTAATACACTTCCGGGGCATCCCAGTAGGTCCTTTCTTCCGACTGGAAGCCAAAAGGGGTCAGGGTTCGGTTGTAAGCACCGGAGCGGGCGATGCCCGCAGCAAAGAGGTCGGAATGCGCCAGCAGGTTGGCCGTCATGAAAGCTCCGTAGGAGTGCCCGCCTACGGCCATTCTGTTGGGGTCGCCTATACCCATTTCCTTCAGTTTGTCTACGGCAGCCTGGGCATTGGCCACCAGCTGTTCGCGGAAAAGGTCGTTGGGCTCTTCCTCTCCTTCTCCGATGATGGGCATGGCCACGCGGTCGAAAACAGCGTACCCCCGGGTGAGCCAGTACAGGGGCGTGCCCCAGTAAAGGCGCACGAACTCATAGGGAGACCCGGAGCGCTGGGCGGCAGCATCCCGGCTTTTGTATTCCCGGGGGTAGGCCCACATGAGTACCGGCAGGGGCCCATCGGCTTCCGGGTCATAGCCTTTGGGCAGATAGAGGTCGCCCTGCAGGCCCAGGCCGTCTTCTCTTTTAAACTCCACGACCTGCTTTTCGATGCCTTGCAGGGCGGGATAAGGGTTCTCGAAGCTGGTCAGGGGCGTCAGGCTTCCTTTTCTCCAGTTGCGGAGGAAGTAGTTGGGCGGTTCCTCCCGCGACTCCCGCCGGGTGATGGCCAGCCCCTTCTCCGGGTCGAGGATGTCCACCGGATATTCGTAATAGGGCGCTTCCGAGCGCCAGAGTTCTTCCGTGCTTTCATCTTTCAGGTTGAAGGAGCGGATGAAGGGGCGGTCGCCTTCCGGGGAAGCTCCCGCACCCGTGAGAAAAAGTTTCTGGCCATCCTTGCTTTTCAGAAGCACGTATTCGCCAAAGGCGTTGGGGTGCGTTTCGAAGCTTCCCGGGTCGTTATAACGGTCCTGGTAAGAATACTTGAACAGTTCCTCCTTCGAGTCCGGCCGGCCGGGATTGAAGCGGCTGATGATCACCTGCCGGGTGGCCCACCAGAACTCCCGGGCTATAGCCAGCTCCTCATCGCCCCAGGTGATGCCGCCGTAGCGCAATACAAAAGCCGGCCCCCCCATCTTGTTCTTACTGTCGAAGGGAGCTTTCAGGTAGAACAGGCGGTCTCTGGCCTCTACCTCCCGCTGTGGGTCGCCGCCATCCTGGGCTTCCACCCAAATCAAAGTAGCGGGTTCATCATTACGCCAGCTGAAATCCCGGGGCCCTTCCTGAACAGCGCCGAAGCCTTTAGGCAGTTGGTCGATGAGGGGAATGGAGGCAATGGTGGCTACCCGTTTGCCGTTACGGCCGAACATTTCATATTCAGTGGGAAAGCGGTAATAGGGCACCAGATAAGAAAATGGGCGGTGAATATAGGAGACCAATATATAGTTTCTATCGGGTGAGGGGTCCATGCTTCGGACTATTCCCTGCGGCCCGAAAGGCCGGCTTTCCCCGCTGTTCAGGTCGTAAAGCATTAGCTGAGCGGTGGTGTAATATTCGAAGGCCGCTTCGTCGTAGGGGTCTTCCAGCAGGTCCTGGTAAGTCCTCAGGGTGGTTTCCTCTCCCGCTGATTCCTGGATGACCGGGCCGGAAGGAGTGGGCGGTTCTTCAACCACCTCGCCTCTGTCTTCCGGGATCTGTTTTACCAACAGCGTATGGTCATCCACCCAGCGGTACGGCAGGCCGCCCATGGCGTCGTTGATATTGGCGCCGGTAAGCCGGCGGGCAGCCTTTTCCGAAGCCGAGGCCACCCACAACTCGATACCGCTGGCGCGGGTGATGGTGAAGGCGAAGCGGCCGCCGAGGGGCGCCCAGCTTACATTTTCTATACGGGGCTCGTCGGGCAGGCCTTCGATGGCGAAATCTTCTCCCGATTCGAGGTTCTTCAGGCGCAGGCCGTTGTAGCTGCCGCTGCGGCTGGAGCCGTTGGTGCGTGGGTTCATGCGCAGGCCCGCGAGGCGCAGCTCAGGTTGTGACAGTTCCTCTATGGAGGGGTATCCGGGCTGCTCCATGAGCAGCATCCACTCCCGGGCGTTGTTTAGGGAAACGGCCGGGGGCAGAGGAGCATCCACCAGATCGGCTATTGCTGGCGGTGGGGTTTGATAGGAAAGTTTTTCCTGTGCGCCAAGAGAGAAACATGCAGTTGCAAGTGACAGGAAGATCAAAAGTCCTTTCTTCATGAGCAATTTTTTTCTTCTCAATATAGCAATTAATTCCTCATTACTCCCACGCCCTTACTTTTCAGGCCTTTGGGAAAAAAGGAGGAGATGTTCACTGAACGTGTGTGATAAATATCACCAACGGTAGTAACAAATATCATCTTTCCCCACCTGATTAGTGGGCTATATTTGTGCCAACAAAAGCCTAAAAAAATGATTATCAAGAACTTAATCCTGATTGTAACAGCCCTTTGTGTTTTTAACTTCCCTGCAATTTCCCAGGATACTTACTATACGAAAGACTTCAAGATGAGTGTGGCCGGTACCTCTACCCTGCACGACTGGGAGTCTTCCGTAACCAGGGTAAACGCGACCGCCACCATCGATATGGAAGGCAGCGAGCTGCAGGCCATCAAGAGCCTCAATGTGACGATACCGGTAGAAAGTATCGAAAGCACCAAAGGCAGGATCATGGACAACAAGACCTATGACGCCCTTAAGAGCGACAAGTATCCGAACATTACGTTCCGGCTCAGCAACGCAACCATCTCGGGCGCCGAAACGGGAAAACCCAAAGTTTCCGCCAATGGTAAACTGACCATCGCCGGCACAACCAAAAACGTCAACCTGACGGCCACCGGCAAGGCCGACAGTACAGGCAATATCACCTTCACGGGCAGTAAGAGCCTGAAGATGACCGACTTCAACATGGATCCGCCCACCGCACTGATGGGTACCGTCAAGACCGGTGATGAAGTGACTATCAAGTATCAACTGACCCTTGCTTCCAAGGGAGACAGCACCAGCACCAAGTAATCCCAAGAACAAGACTTAACGATTGAAAACCAATTTTTATAACCGGACTATTGATTATAAAACCATTAGATTATGAAAATGGCCAAATTATTTCTAAGCGCAATTGCCCTCCTTCTTGTGGGCAGCATGTTTGCACAAAGAGACGACTACTACAGCAACCTGCGCCCTTATGACCAGGAAGGAGTCAATGAGTTTGAATACCTCAAGAAAAACACTCCTGAATTTGACGGTGTCAAGGTTCGCGTAGGCGGCGCTTTTGCCCAGCAGTTTCAATCTCTGAGCCACGACAACACCCTCGTGGACGTAGATGGCGACGGACAACTGGATAACACCCTCTTTCTGCTGGAGCCTGGCTTCAACCTCGCCACCGCCAACCTCAACCTCGACGTACAGCTCGCCAAAGGGGTACGGTTGAACCTGATCACCTACCTGTCTTCCCGCCACCACCCGGAAGCATGGGTAAAGGGAGGATACATACAGTTTGATGAACTGGCCTTCCTCAACAGCGAGTTCTTCGATGCCCTGATGGAAAACTTCGCCATCCGCATCGGCCACATGGAGGTCAACTACGGCGATGCGCACTTCCGCCGCACCGACAACGGTAACGCCATGTACAACCCCTTCGTAGGCAACTACCTCGTAGACGCCTTTAACACGGAGATAGGCGGTGAAGTATACTACAAGAACGGCCCGATCATCGGTATGCTCGGTGTTACTGGCGGCGAGATCAACGGCAACGTAGCCGAAGCTCCGACCAGTGAAGTGGACGACAAAGCCGCACGCAGCCCGTCCATCATCGGTAAACTGGGCTACGACAGCCAGGTATCCGACAATGTACGCCTGCGCATCACCGGTTCTGCTTATCACACCGCCAGCTCTGCCACCAACCACCTCTTTACCGGTGACCGCGGTGGCTCCCGCTACTACCTCGTCATGTCAGAACCCGGCGCCAGAGCAGGGGACGACTTCCGCACCGGCCGCTACAACCCTGGTTTTTCGGATGAAGTGACTTCCTTCGTCGGTAGCGCTTTCCTCAAAGCCGGTGGCCTCGAGTTCTTCGGCTTCTACGAAGCCGCCACCGGACGCAGCCGCAACGAAGCAGACGAGAGAAACATGACTCACATCTCCGGCGAACTGCTGTACCGCCTTGGCGCCAATGAGGACTTCTACATCGGCGGCCGTTACAATACGGTAAATGCCGACGATCCCAGTGGCGAGGAAATTACCATCAACCGCTATCAACTCGGCGCAGGGTGGTTTGTCATCGACAACATCCTCCTGAAACTGGAATACGTCAACCAGGAATACCAGGACTTCCCCAGCGGAAGCCGCCTGTTTGAAGGCGAATTCAACGGTATCATGATCGAAGCAGCAGTTGGCTTCTAAGGCTTAGCCGCACCAACTGCAAGCCCGGAACGGCCAACTGCCCGTTCCGGGCTTTCTTCATGGAACTTATCTTCTTTTCTATTTGTTCTTATCTTTCGTGCCGCCAACCATCACAAACATGCAAGCAAGAAACATCATCAGGACTCCTATTACGCTCACTTATTTCGTTCTTCTCTCGCTCTTAAGCAGCAGCTTCGCACCTCCCCGAACTGCTCCTTTTTCCTACCGGATACTACAGAGCAGCAGGATCTATGTGGAAGGCACCAGCAATGTCACTTCTTTTACCTGCACCTGCACCTGCGTACAGTCCTTCCCGCGCCTGCAATTTGAAATGAACGTCAGGGAAAACGGCTATCGCGCCGAATTTGACGAATCTACCCTTTCCATACGCACCAAAGCATTAGACTGCGGCAACCGGGGCATGAACCGCGACCTGTACAGCGCCCTCGAAGCCGATAAATATCCTGCCATTACTCTTTCTCTGCAGGAGGCGGCACTTCCTACCGGCGCACAACTCGCCAGCGGTGGCGGCTGGGCTCACATCAACGCTCACGCCAAACTGACCATCGCCGGGGTAACGCGAAACATCAAACTACCTGTAAGAGCCAGCCAAACCGGCCCCCACTCCTACCGCTTCATCAGTAAACGGAGCATTAAACTGACCGACTTCAACATCGAGCCGCCTACGGCTATGCTGGGCCTGGTCAAAGTAGATGATGAGATAGAGATCAATTTTGACCTGCACATCACCGTGGAGCAACTGGGGTAAGCCATTCTGCCCCTGCGCCGCCGGATCCCTTGTATCCGCATGCGGTGGTGCCGCTGCAGGAGAAGAGGATAGAGGTTTCCGACAATATTGATCAGGAAGGCCAACAGAAACTTTATCATCCGGGAGGAGGTTGCCAACTAGTGCAGTCGGCAGTAAATAGTTGACAGTCGGCAGTCAAAATAATCAACGGGTTATCAATCTATTATAACACCAACTACCTGTCAATTAATTAACTCCCAAAGCACTAGTCTAGTGCAGTGGACAGTAAACCCTGGTATGGGCAGTTGACAGTTTGCCCATACGGGTTTCGCTGTGCGCTCAACAGTCGCAATAATCAAAAGGTTATCAATATATTATAATGCTAACTACCTATCAATTAATTCACTCCCAAAGGACTAGCTGGGTTCATGCAATAACCCATAGGATTGCCATATCAGGAAGAGCGAGGCCAGAGAGAGCAGTGTTTTTTTCAAGTGCATGAGCGTTTTGCGAAATTCGTGTCAAAACTTAGCTAAAAAATGAAAAATGTTTTATTGCTTTATGCCAACTGTAAAAATATGCAATGAAACAGAAACGCCACCCCCTCTTCGCACCAATCCTTCTTCTTTTTCTGCTCTTTTCCCTTAAAGTACAGGCGCAGGCGCCCTCAAACATCAACATGAACCCTACGCATATGAATTTGAGCACAACGATAAGCCGTGGGTGGGAGTTCAAGCAAGCCGGTATCGGCCAGTGGATGCCAACTGAGATACCGGGTAGTATTCACACCGCCCTGCTCCGCCACGGCCTCATCGAAGACCCCTTCTACCGCCTCAATGAACACGGCCAGCAGTGGATCGACAAGAACAACTGGGAGTACCGCACTACTTTTCAGCTGGATGACGGCCTGCTCGCTCATGACCGGCTGGCCATGGAATTCCTCGGCCTGGACACCTACGCCGACGTCTACCTCAACGGCCGGCTCATATTGCAGGCCGACAATTTCCACCGTGCCTGGGAAGTGGATATCAAAGGCCTGGCCCGCGAAGGAGAGAATGAACTCTACATTTACCTGCACTCCCCCATTCAGAAAGGGCTGGAAAAACTCAATGCCCACGGCTACGGCCTGCCCGCCGTCAACGACCAGTCGGAAGCCGGCGGCCTGGGAGACAAAAAGGTGAGTGTCTTCGTGCGCAAGCCCGGCTACCATTTCGGCTGGGACTGGGGCCCGCGCCTGGTAACTTCCGGTATCTGGAGGCCGGTGCTGCTCAAGGCCTGGAATGAAGTACGCCTGAAAGAGGTGTATTTTCATCAAAAGGCGGTTTCGGAGCAAAAGGTTGAGCTTGAGCTTGAGGCTGAGGCTGAGGTTGAGGCTGAGGTTGAGGGGACGCTTTCCATATTCTGGAAAGACAGCCTTTTGGCCAGCAGAGACATAAGCCTGGAAGCCGGTTCCCATCAGCTGGCCATTCCCTTCTCTCTGGAAAACCCCAGGCTCTGGTGGACGAAAGAGCTGGGCGAACCTTTCCTTTACGAACTGAGCGTAGTGCTGGAGAGTACTAAAGGAGAGCTTGCACGTGAAAGCCGGCGCATCGGCCTGCGCGATATCAGGATCGTCAGGGAAGAAGATGAAAAGGGCCGCTCCTTTTATGTGCAACTCAACGGTTACCCCATATTCTCCAAAGGCGCCAATTACATCCCCAATGACGTCTTTCTCGACCGGGTAGATACGGCCTGGTACGAAAAAGTAGTGCAGGCCGCCGCCGACGCCAATATGAACATGCTGCGCATTTGGGGCGGTGGCATTTACGAAAATGACATTTTCTACGATCTGTGCGATGAAAAGGGCATTCTCGTCTGGCAGGATTTCATGTTCGCCTGCAGCATGTATCCGGGCAATGAGGAATTCGTGGAGAGCGTACGCCAGGAAGCCGTCTATAACGTCAAACGCCTGCGCAATCATCCCAGCATCGCCCTCTGGTGCGGCAACAACGAGATCGACGTAGCCTGGTCGCAGTACAATGAACGCGGCGGCTGGGGCTGGAAATCACGATACACCGAAGCACAGCGAAAGGAGATATGGGCAGCCTACGAGAAAGTCTTTCACGAGATACTGCCTGAGGCGGTAGCAGAACACCATCCCGGTATGTTCTACTGGCCCTCTTCTCCCTACGACGGCGAGGGCGTACACGCCACTTACAACAGCGTGGCCGGCGACATCCACTACTGGGGCGTCTGGCATGGCGAGCATCCTTTTACTGATTTTTATAAATACATCGGCCGTTTTATGAGCGAATACGGCTTCCAGTCCTTCCCGGAATTCCGCTCTGTGAAAAAATACACCATCGAAGAGGACTGGGACATCGAGTCGGAGGTTATGGCCTCCCACCAGCGAAGCGGCATCGGCAACCTGCGCATCCGCTCCTATATGGAGAACCACTATCAGATCCCGGAGCGTTTCGATCATTTTCTCTACACCGGGCAGTTATTACAGGCCAAAGGCATCAAAATGGCCATCGAAGCGCACCGCACCGCCAAGCCCTTCTGTATGGGCACCCTGTACTGGCAGCTCAACGACTGCTGGCCGGTGGCTTCCTGGTCCGGCATGGATTACTATCTGGAGTGGAAAGCCATGCACTACGCCGTGCGCGACGCCTTCCGCACGGATATGGTGGCCTTCGTGCCTGGGGACGAGCTGATACAAGTATATACCAGCACAGGCAGAAAATCAGCTTTCGAAGCGGAGCTGCGGCTCGAACTTCTGGATTTCGAAGGCAATATGCTATGGTATGAAAACAGCAATACCCGCCTTTCTCCGGACAGCGCCCTCATCGCGGCCCGCCTGCCGGTAAAGAACCTGAAAGCCCTGGGCAACGAACGGCAGATGGTGCTGCGGGCAAGCCTGTACGAAGGCGACAGCCTGCTGCACGAAAACCTGCACTATTTCCAGCATCCAAAAGAACTCGAACTACCGGAGAAACCGGGGCTGGAGTCGAGGGTAACGGCTCTGGACAAAGGAAAATACCAGATCAGGATCAGCAGTGCATCATTGGCCAAAAATGTGTTCCTGCAGTTTGATCAACTTACCGGCTTCTTCTCCGACAATTACTTCGACCTGCTGCCGGGAGAAAAAAAGACAATATACTTTACGGCGGATGAGGAACCGGAAAAGACACCGGAGCTGATTGTCCTGAGCCTGGTGGATACTTACTGAAGAAATGCTTATTTTTATAGGAAAATAAAAAAGTGATCATGTCGACTTCTGCCGCCAAAAAGAATAAAGAAGGCCCAAAAGGCAAAGGCATCAGTTGGGAAGCCTTCCAGCAGAAATATCTGACGCGCGAGGATAACTACAAATACGAATGGCTCAATGGCAAAGTGGAGAAAACACCTGTTGGCATGGATAAGACGCAGCTCTATATTCTGAATAACCTTCTCAATTTCTTCATGTCTCTCAAGTTTAACGAGAAAATAGGTGGACAGCTAATAGCTGAAGCCGACCTGTTCTTCCTCGACAACCACCGCCGCCCGGACATCTGCTGGCTCACCGACGAACAGATCCGGCGCCTGGCGGAGAATGAGTATGAAGTGCCGGCCTTCGTGATAGAAGTCATCTCCAGCAAGGATATGATGAACAAGGTGGCTCAGAAAATGCAGGACTACCGGGCCGCCGGGGTACAGGTAGCCTGGCACATCCTGCCCAACTTTCAGGAGGTGCATGTATACACCGGAGACAAGCTGGAAAACATGACCGTCTGCACCGAAGAGATGGAATGCTCTGCAGCCCCTGCCTTACCCGGCTTTAAGATCTCCGCCAAAGCTATTTTTGAGCGCGCTTAACAAACGTCAATCCCCTTACCACATGCACCATTTACGGCTAGCGATCCTTCTTTTCACCCTGGCTTTTACCGGCATCAGCAGCCAGGAACACTTCGCAGAGCGCCCCAACATCCTTTTCATCATGACGGACGACCACGCCCAGTCCGCCATAAGCAGTTACGGCAGCACGCTCATCGAAACGCCGAACATCGACCGGCTGGCGCAGGAAGGCGCACTGTTTGAGCACAGCTTCGTCACCAACTCCATCTGCGCGCCCAGCCGGGCGGTGCTGCTCACCGGTAAATACAGCCACCGCAACGGCGTACGCGACAACCGCGACACCTTCGACGGCACCCAGCAAACCTTTCCCAAGCTCCTGCAGCAGGCGGGCTATTATACCGCCATCACCGGTAAATGGCACCTGAAAACGGCGCCCACCGGCTTCGACTACTGGAATGTGCTCATCGGGCAGGGCAAATACTACAATCCTCAGATGGTGGAAATGGGTGATACCGTCGATTACACCGGCTACACGACGAATGTCATCACCGATCTCGCCCTGAAAACGCTGGAAGAACGCCCCAAAGACAAACCCTTCTGCCTGCTCTACCAGCACAAGGCGCCCCACCGCAATTTCATGCCCGAGCCAAAATATTTCTCCGCTTATGCCAATGATACCATACCCCTGCCCGCTACCTTCTACGACGATTACGCCGGCCGGCCCGCCGCCGAAGAGGCCGACATGCGCATCGCCGATATGTACATGGGCTTCGATATGAAGCTGATGCCGGAGGACTATGAAGGATACCCGGAAGGAACGGGCGGAAATACCGATTTCGATACTCATGGGAACTGGGAAAATACGCTCGGCGCACTAAACGAAGAACAACGGGCGGCCTGGGACCAGCACTACGGCCAGATCCGCCGGGAATTCCGCGAGCAGCAGCCGAAAGGCAAGGCTTTAGTGGAGTGGAAGTTCCAGCGTTACATCAAAGACTACCTGCGCAGCGTTCTCTCCGTAGATGCACAGGTAGGCAGAATGCTGAACTACCTCGATGAGCAGGGCCTGGCCGATAACACCATCGTCATCTACACTTCCGACCAGGGCTTTTACCTGGGCGAGCATGGCTGGTACGACAAGCGCTTCATGTACGAGCCTTCCCTGCGCACACCGCTGATCATCCGCTATCCCAAGGCCGTAAAGGCCAGTAGCCGTATCTCGCAAATGGTACTCAACCTGGACATGGCCCCCACCCTGCTGGACTTTGCCGGCGCGGCCATCCCGGAGAATATGCAGGGAACCTCCCTCCGCCCCCTCCTGGAAGGCCGAAAGACAGACTGGCGAGACGCCATTTACTACCACTACTATGAATACCCGCACGGCTGGCATAAAGTACAGCCCCACTACGGCATCCGCACCCAGCGCTATAAGCTGATCCACTTCTACCACGAGCCTGCCTACTGGGAACTCTACGGCCTGGCCGAAGACCCGGATGAATTGAATAACCTGTACGGTAAAAAAGAATACCAAAAGCTGGCCCGGCAGCTGAAAGGAGAACTGGAGAAACTGCGGAAGCAATACGGTGATAAAAGATGAAAAGCCTCCCTGCGGCCAGGCGGCTAAGGCCCGCCCAGCCGCTTGTGCTTGGAGGCCGGACGAAGGGCTCAGCCACCAGCTGAATGAACATCCCATCCACCAGTTCTTGTTTATCCTACACAACCTCCAACACCAAGAACTATGAACCCATCCGCCGATATCAGCATCAGCCGCATGCCCGCCGAAAGGCTGGACGAACTGCCCGCCCTGCAGCCCGAAGGCTGGAACGACATCACCACTTTTTTTAAAGAACATCACGGCCGGGAATACTTCTTTCCCATCCAGGCCATGATGGACAAAGAACTGGTAGGCATTGGCCAGCTGATCCTCACTGCTGATGCCGCCTGGCTGGGTAACATCATCGTCCGTCCGGAATTCCGGCGGCAGGGCATCGGAGAATCTCTCACCAGCCACCTGATGGCCATGGCAGGCTCCCGCGGCAGGAAGCTCATGCTGCTGCTGGCCACTCCCGAGGGACAGGAACTCTACGGCCGCCTGCAGTTCCGGGCAGAAAGCTCCTACATGTTCTATCGCAAAGAAGGCCCCGTACCTCCCCCTTCGGATCATCCCCATATCGCCCGAAATGTCGGCGCCCACAACGCCCGCATTCTGGAACTGGATTACCTGGCCACAGGCGAAAACCGCAGCGCCATCCTAGAGTATTACCTGGACGATTGCTGGGTATACGAAAAGCAGAGGGTGGCCGGTTTCTACATCCCGAAATTTGGAGAAGGCCCCATCATTGCGGATAATCCGGAAGCCGGAACTGCCCTGATGGAAAAACGACGGGCCGACAAAGGCGTCGCTATCGCCTTGCCGGAGGGCAACCGGGAAGCCATCCGTTATCTGGAGGACGAAGGTTATGAGCTCTGCCGCCATATGCTGCTCATGAGCTGGGGCGAGATGAAGAAATGGCAGCCGGAGAGGATATATGGCCGGGTGGGTGGATATCTGGGGTGAGAATGATACAGGGCCTGATTTCTTTTTACCCGAATAAGGTAAGCAGTCGGACAGATTTAGATTACTTATACTGCTTCGAAAGCAGAGTCTGAAGCGCTTTGTTCTCAGGCGTTCCGAGAAGATTGTTGAGCATGGCGAAGCCCGCCCCGGTACGGCGGCTTCATTTTAAAGTAACAAACGTGATTTCGGGATAAAATTGATGGTAAATCGTTGCAATTGCAGTTCGCTGTTCGCAGGCC
>CAYVVK010000132.1:0-6700 GCA_964454855.1 uncultured Phaeodactylibacter sp.
CCAACCTGAAACAAAGCCTGGCGGCAAAAGATTGGCTTAGATACGAAGCCCCCTACGAGAACGCCCGGCGGCTGTCCGTACTGAAGGCCAGCCACTGGAAGATGCTGGCTAACGAAGAGGTGCTGGGCGATCCTTTTCAGGAGGCCATCGCTCACTTATATCATACCGGGCCATTGCCACATCTGGATAAGGCGGAAGCCGAGAAAGCCTTGTACTGGGCCAACGCCCGCTACGAGCTGGCGCAGCGGTTTTCGGACTCCATCGACGACAAATACCGGGCGCTGGCGCGGAATGAGGCGGACATTCGCGAGACGGCCCTCCAGTATCTGAAAAGCAAGGCAACCAGCAGTTTCATCGAGCACCTGAAAAGCCCGGACGAACTGAACCGGCAACTCACCAGATGGACACAGGCCGTCAGGGAAGCCGGCGGCAAAGGCAAGCTGTCTTTCCAGTACCGCCGCAAAGCCCAATCGCTGTTGCAGGGAATCAGCAAAGACATCCCGTGCTGGATCATGCCTATGTACCGCCTGGTGGACACGCTCGGCCCCGAGCCGGAAACCTTTGATGTGGTGATCATCGACGAGGCCAGCCAGCTGGGGCCGGAGGCCTTGTTCCTGAAATACATCACCAAAAAGATCATCGTCGTTGGGGATGACCAGCAAACTGCCCCGGAAAACGTAGGCGTACAGATCGATCAGGTCACTGACCTGATCCGCACCCACCTCAGGGGGATTCCCGACCAGGATTTCTACACGACCAAGCACAGCTTCTTTGAACACATCGACGCTATGGCCGGGCAGCGCATATCCCTGCGGGAGCATTTCCGCTGCATGCCCGAGATCATCGAATTTTCCAATCAGCTGTGCTACCGGCCGCAGGGTATCGAGCTGGTGCCTTTGAAACAGTATTCCTCGAAGCGCCTCGAACCGCTGGTGCCGCATTTTGTACCCCGTGGCACCTTCGATAATAACCGCAACCTGCCCGAGGCGCGGGCCATCGTAGAAACGATCAAGTTTCTGCTTGCCGACGAGGCCTACGAAGACAAAACCTTTGGCGTCATTGCCCTTCAGGGCAACAACCAAAGCGTTGAGGTCGACCGGATGCTGCGGGAAGCGATCTCCCCCAAAGATTTTCAGGAGCGCAGGATCGTCTGCGGTACGCCGCCGGATTTCCAGGGCGATGAGCGGGATGTGATCTTTCTTTCGCTGATTACGGCTCATGATCACCGTCGCAGGTCGCTGACCAGTGACAGCCACCGCCGCCGCTTCAACGTGGCCATGAGCCGGGCGAAGGAACAGATCTGGCTTTTCCACTCCGTGCAGGAAGAAGACCTCAACCCCATAGATTTCCGGTATCAGTTGTTGCATTATTTCCACACGAAAAGCATACGGGAGCCCGAAACAGAGGTGTCCCTTCACGACGACCGCAGCCAGAAGCCGCCCCGACCGTTCGAAAGCTGGTTTGAGGTAGATATTTACCAAGAGCTCCGTCGCCGTCATTATGTGGTGGAACCCCAATTCAAAGTAGGCCCCTACCGGATCGACCTGGTGGTGCACCTGCCCAACGGCAAAAAGATCGCAGTAGAATGCGATGGGGACCGCTACCACGAAGGAGACGCCCTGCAGAATGATATCGACCGGCAATTGATCCTGGAGCGCGCCAGGTGGGAATTCTTCCGGGTGCGGTGGTCGCACTACAAATATGCGCCGGAGGAAGCGCTGGCGAAACTGTGGGTGCTGCTCGAAAAGCGGTCGGGGGAAATAGCGGCCAGGCAGGCCTTAGAACCTCGCGAAGAAAAAGAAAGCAAAACGATGCCTCCGAAAGAACCACCGGCCTCCGGCGAGCCTGCCAAAACTTTTGCCCCATCCCGGGAAAAGGAAAACGGGAAGCAAATTCCAAGGCCATTCCCTTCCCGGGAAATTCAGGAAGAATGGGATGACGAACAGATTGACCTGTTGATCTTCACGGACCAGGCGCGGGTGTACCGCCAAACCGGGCTTGACGGAGCAGATGTTGAGGGATTTAGTTTAGATGGCCAACTCCTTGCCGGGGAACGGGAAATTTACCGGGTGGCTACAGTTGATTATTCCGGTTTCATGGTATTTTGTTACAGCAATGGAAAGGTCGACCGGGTGAGCTTATCTGCTTATAAAGCATCGCGTAGCGTTTTACAGAACGCTTACCATAAGGAACAGAAGCTGCTCCTTATCCGCCATTTTGAATCGGAAGCCGGCCTGGTGGGCATTACAGACCGAGATAAAGTCATCGTCTTTTCCACCGATTTGGTATCTGAACACACTACACGTGGCAATCAGGGCAATCAGGTTTTCAAGACAGGCAGCCGGGTGAAAAAGTTTAAGCTTCTGGAAGAGGCCCGGCTGGCAGACCCGGAATACTACCGGAGGAATACGACGAATGCGCGGGGGTATTATTTGAAGGAGGGGGATCGAGTGTGAAGCTGTTTCTATTCTAAGCTTTAAATTACCTGCCCTTTCGGCAGGGCTTGCCTTTTTATCCTTTTCGAATATGTTATGTTTGATTTTCATGACACGAAAAGCTTACAGCTGTGTCATTTTTCTGTCAAAATGACACATATTTGTTTTTTATTGGCGCCTGGCTAACTTTTTGATTCAAAACAAAAACATTTTGGTCAAAAAGTCAATAAAAAATGAAGAATACCCATTTTCGACATATCAAACCAGGAGCATTACTTTCTTTTGTCATTTTCCTGGCCATCGGGCTTTACCTGGCTAACCAGTTTTTATCCGGCAGCTTTGGCGTAAGCCTTTCCATCACCGCCATAATCACCGGTCTTTTTCTTCTTATCGACCGTTTCTTATGGAAGTACAAGCCATTTTCCTGGCTATACTGGGTGCCTGATCTCTCGGGCAGGTATGAAGGCCAGATCGAGTATTCCAATCCCATTACCACATCGCAGGAACGGAAACAATGCGCAGTAGAAGTTTTTCAAACCGGATCGAAACTGAAGGTCAATTGTTTCTTTCGGCATGAACACCGGCAGGAGCCGAGCCTGTCCAGAAGCCTGGTGGAGAGCATCATCAAAAACGATGATGACACCTACACACTCGTTTTTACCTATCAAAACCGAGGTAACCAAAATGGCTTTCCCACACATTTCGGCACCAATATTCTCGACTTCATCCAGAACGGGGAGGGCAAATTTCTGAAGGGATACTACTATACAAACCGAGACCCACAGACGAAAGGCACTTTAGAGGTAAAATATATTTCCCAGGAACTAAAAAATGATTTTTGACATGGCAGTTTTACACAAGGAATTCAACGCGTTCAACTCAGCGATCAAATTGACCTCAAAACGAAAGGAGGCTTTAAAGGGAAGCCGGCGAGAGATCAAGAGGAAGATCCGAACCTGGTTTAAAGAAAACAAGCCGGAGGAAATTCAACCGAAGTTTTACGGCCAGGGGTCTTTTGAAATGAATACCATCGTAAACCCCATTGTGGAATACGATGACAATGGCAACCGCTTGCTGAAGTATGATCTCGATTACGGAGTATATTTCCTGGAAGAGGGAGAAGATAACCGCAAAGGGATAGCTACCTGGCATGATTGGATATACGAATCCGTTGATAACCATACCAACCAGGATACCATCCGAAAGACAACCTGCATCCGGGTCGTTTTTGCCGATGGCCATCATATCGACCTTCCCATCTATTACAAGAATGGTGAAGTGCCTGAGTTGGCGCATCGGAGTAAAGGGTGGAAAGAAAGTGACCCGAAGGCGTTTAAGGAGTGGTTTCTTGAGCAAGCAAAAGGCAAAGCCCAGTTGGTTCGGATTATCCGATACCTGAAAGCCTGGAAAAACTACCAGAAGAACCAATACTCTAACCTGAAACTGCCCAGTGGCTTTGAACTGACCATACTAGCTGTTGAATATTATACTCCAAGCGACAACGATGACGAAGCCTTCCGCAATTGCGTCGCTGCCATGAGCCGTCACCTTCACCTCCCCGGCGGATTCCGGTGCATCCGCCCGACGACACCGGCGGGAGAAAATCTGTTTGAAGAGTACTCCGAAATCCGGAAGAGCAACTTTCTGGATCGCTTGACTGCACTTTCGGAAGCCTGCCAAAAAGCAGCTGAGGAACCTAACTTCAAAAAAGCAAGCCAGCTCATGAGGGAGCAATTTGGAGACCGGTTCCCCTGGGGGGAAAACAAGGATGAACGAACGAAGAGTGAGGAATTGAGTGGAATGATTGCAGGCTCAGGTATAGTACATAAGCCTTATCATGGATGACATGCAAATACAGGAGGTGCTCGGCCATTACCCGGAACTTAACTATGACCCGAGCCGAAGTTTGTTATTTGGAAGGATCGATGTCGGGTATAATGATTTTTATGAGGTAGAAGTAGATGTATCTGTTTTTCCTGACAGGTTTCCATTGGTAAGAGAAACGGAAGAAAGGATACCCAGAAAAGCCGATCGACATATTTATAATACAGGAATATTCTGTTTTACGACGCAGGCCCAAGAAGATATCCTCCTGAAAAAAACGATTCGGTCATTGCAGGATTTCTTTCAAAATATACTACTTCCTTTCCTTCAGAATAACTCTTATTTCGAGATCAACAGGGCCTACTTGCAGGGAGATTACGCTCATGGTGTACAAGGTGTAATTGAAGCGTATCAGGACATCTTGGGCATTGCTCCTATCTACAAAATTGGGGAGGTGATCATTGCCAGGCTAAGAGGCAGAAAGTTGAGGCCTAATGGTCTTTGTTACTGTGGGAGCGGACGGAAGATCAAGAAGTGTGGCGATCATTATGAGCGTTATAAGGAGTTTAGATTGGTCGGTAAAGACACATTGGTAACGGATGCAGAACTTATTATTCAATTTCTCAACAGCACTAAGCAGCCCGAGATGCTGAGATGAGATATTATATTGACAGGATAATTTTTATTCAGCCGAAAAATTGTAACTTTCTTGTTCTTCCAGAACTACTTCAAAACCTGATCCTATGCTTTACCTGACAGGAATAGCTGGCGCCGCCTCACCCATCGATCCTTTGGAGTGCCTCTACAGGCAATTAACCGGCCCTTCTCAGGAAAAGAAGCCTGTTATTCAGGAAGATATGCCGGTTAAGGAGGTCGTAGAGATCATCGTCAGCCGCCTGATGGAAGCGGCTACGGGTAGAGAATCCGGCCAAGGGCAGGAGGTACTTGTTGAAGCCGGATTATGTGCGGGTGGCGCGGGAGCGGATAAGGAAGTATGAAAAAGGCGCCCTTTTTTCTTTGAATAGCTGATTTGTTCCGGCATCCTTGTTTTACACACCACACATCCCGGGCTTTGAGTAAAAAAATCCCTACCTTTAGAAGCGATCCTGAACCGTTGAACCTTGCCAAAAAATGTAGGCATGTTATCCAGAGAGGAATTGCTGGAACTGATGAAAGACATGGAATCTGACCGGGTGGAACGCACCGTTTCTTTCCGGGAAGAAAAGCTGGGCCAGGCAGTCTGTGCTTTTTCCAATGACCTGCCCAATCTTAAGAAATCCGGTTACCTTTTGCTGGGCGTTAAGGACGACGGGGAAATTGCCGGAATGAAGATCGGGGACAAAGAACTGCAACAACTGGGGGATGTCCGGTCGAATGGCAATGTATTACCCCAGCCCCATCTGGTAGTAAGTGAACCTTTTCATTTTCCGGAAGGCGATGTTGTGGTGGTAGAAGTACACCCGTCCGATTTCCCTCCGGTTCGTTACAGAGGGCGTTGTTATATCCGGGTAGGGCCAAGAAGAGGCGTGGCAAGCCCGCAGGAAGAGAGGGTTCTGATGGAAAAGCGCACTTCGACCGCCAAAACCTTTGACGAACAATATTGCCGGGGCAGCAGCGTGAAGGACATCAGCCAGGAAGCTTTTCAACTAACGTACCTGCCTCAGGCCATTGACGCGGAGACGCTGGAAACAAACGGCCGGCCAGTAAAAGAGCAGCTTGCCTCTCTTGGATTTTACGACCTGGTGCGCGATGCTTGTACGTATGCCGGGATACTGATATTTGGAGTAAATCCCCGTTTTTTTATTCGGGGCGCCTATCTGCAGTACGTTAAGTTTGACAGTGCCGATATGGATATGGATGCAGTACAGATGGAAAAGGAATTCTCAGGGGCCTTGGTTACAACGCTGAAAAACCTGGATGATTTCGTCAATACGAATGTCATCAAACAAAAGCCAGTAAGAGGAGAAGGCTTTCAGGAAAAGGTGGTTTTCAATTATCCGGCCTGGGCGCTGCGGGAATTTTTAATGAATGCGGTGATGCACCGGGATTATGAATCAAATGCGCCTGTTTATTTCTATGAGTTTTCAGACAGGATAGAGATCATCAATCCGGGTGGATTGTACGGTGACGCACGCCCGGAGAATTTTCCCAATGCCAGTGATTACCGAAATCCGGTGCTGGCCTCTGCCATGAAGATCCTGGGATATGTCAACCGTTTTAATTTTGGGGTCCGAAATGCACAGGCCAAACTGGCGCAGAATGGCAACCCACCCGCCCAGTTCAACCTGGAACTACGAACCAAATTTTTTGTTTCTATAAAAGTAAACAAAGATTGGCATGCATAAGATAGTGTTTTTCAATAATAAAGGCGGTGTAGGAAAAACCACCATGGTGTATCATCTCAGTTGGATGCTGGCTGAGCTCGGATATACGGTCCTGGC
>CAYVVK010000132.1:6710-12094 GCA_964454855.1 uncultured Phaeodactylibacter sp.
GACCTTGACCCACAGTCCAACCTGTCTTCCATGTTCCTGGATACCGACAGGATGGCCGAAACGCTGGAAGAAGGGTCGGGTTTAACTATTCTGGATGCGATCACTCCGGTAGCAGAAGGTGAAGGATACCAGGGAGTGCACGTAGAACAGGTCAATGAACGCATCGGGTTAGTAATAGGCAATTTGGCATTGTCTTTATTCGAAGACAAATTCAGCGACGCCTGGTTGAAGTGCCTGGATGGAGATATTTATTCTTTCAAGATCATCAGTGTTTTCAAAACCATTCTGGAAGATGCAGCCCAAAAGATTGGAGCTGATGTTGTCCTCATCGATGTAGGGCCCAACCTGGGCGCCATCAACCGCACAGCATTGATAAGTACGGATTTCGTGATACTCCCTGTAGCTTCCGACCTTTTTTCCCTTCAGGGGATCAAAAACCTTGGCAAAACACTCATCAACTGGAGGGCAGGCTGGGAAAAACGGGTGGAAACTTATTCCAAAGACAACAAGGAAGATATTCCTGCCGGTAAAATGGAGCCCAAAGGGTACGTTATCCTGCAGTATACTGCCAAAGAGAAAAGGCCGGTTAAAGCGTATTTAAAATGGGCCAACCGCATCCCAAAAGTTTATTCGGAATTTGTTCTTCAAGACTACTCAGGGAACTCTGGTGTTGAAGAGGATGGCAATTGCCTGGGATTATTGAAGCATTATCACAGCCTCGCACCAATGTCGATGGAGGCTAATAAGCCCATTTTCCTTTTAAAACCTGGCGATGGAGCGATCGGTGCGCATGTGCAGGCCGTGAAGAGAGCCTATGAAGATTTCAAGGGCCTCACCCAGAAAATCATCGAGGTGTGCCATGTGGTAAGGCAGCCGGTTTCTTCCAGATAGGTTGTCATCTCTGGAAAATGGCCACGGATTGAGGAAACCGCATAATGGGTTCAACGTATACCTTATAGAAACAGCAGCGATCAACAAACCACATCCCAACACATGTCATTCTCTGAGATCAACAGTGTAGAACACTTCATCATCCACCAGCTCTCGGGCGTAAACCTGAACGAGAAAGAGGCCAGGGAACAGCGGGCTCCCTATGGCCATCAGTGGAAATACATCCCCTATAAGGAGCTGGATAAAAGCATCAACGAGGTATTGGTGGAACGAGAGCTGCGAAAAGCCCTCATACGGATCAACCCGGAGATCGCTTCCCGGCCGGAAAGGGCAGATGAGGTGATCTATAAACTGAGGGCCATTTTGGTTTCTGTGCAACAGACAGGCCTGGTGCGGGCCAACGAAGAATTCGCCAAATGGCTGAGAGGAGAAAAGACCATGCCCTTTGGCAGGAACAACCACCATGTCCCCGTCCGGCTCATCGATTTTGAACATCTGGAGAACAATACCTACTTCATCACCAACCAGTACCGGGTGCATGTGCGGGAAACCAAGATACCGGATATCGTATTGCTGATCAATGGCATTCCCGTGGTGGTTGGAGAAGCAAAGGCCCCCACACGCCCTGCCGTCTCCTGGCTGGATGGCGCACACGAGATCCATGACATATATGAAAATTCAGTCCCTCAGCTGTTCGTCCCCAATATCCTCTCTTTTGCTACAGAAGGCAAGGAGCTCTTCTACGGAGGAATCAGGACTCCTCTGGACTTATGGTCTCCCTGGCGCCTGGAGTCAGATGGAGATAAAGTTGGGAAAATACTCGGCTTGCAGGAGGTGGGCCGAGAACTCAACCTGCTCCTCAATCCTAAAGTTTTATTGGATATCCTCCGGCATTTTGCCCTATTCACTACCAATAAAAAGAAAAGAAGGATCAAGGTCGTCTGCCGCTATCAGCAGTACGAGGGGGCCAACCTGATCGTAAGGCGGGTTATAGAAGGGCGGGTAAAGAAGGGGCTGATCTGGCACTTTCAGGGTTCCGGGAAATCTCTGCTGATGGTTTTCGCGGCTCAGAAACTCCGCCTTTCCGCTGAGCTAAAGAGCCCTACCGTCATTATCGTTGTAGACCGTACAGACCTGGATACGCAGATCACCGGCACTTTCAATGCAGCGGACGTCCCCAACCTGGTTACTGCCGATAGCATCGAAGAACTTCACGAGTTATTGATAAGAGATACCCGGAAGATCATCATTACGACCATCCATAAATTCAAGGATGCTCACCCCAATATGAACGAACGGGAGAACATCATCGTGATGGTGGACGAAGCGCACCGCACGCAGGAAGGCAACCTGGGCCGCAGAATGCGCCAGGCCCTGCCCCACGCTTTTCTGTTCGGCCTGACGGGCACGCCGATCAATAAATCAGACCGCAATACCTTCTGGGCTTTTGGTTCTGAAGAAGATGAAAACGGTTACCTTTCCCGCTACAGTTTCCAGGACTCCATCCGCGATAAGGCCACTCTGCCTCTTCATTTCGAGCCCCGCCTCCCCGAGGTTCATGTGGACAAAGAAAGCATTGATGAGTTGTTCGCACAGTTGGTGGAAGAAGCTGCACTCAGTGATGAACAGGCAGATGCCTTAAGCCGGCAGACGGCTAAAATGTCAGCCTTCCTGAAGGCTCCGGAAAGGGTTGCGGCAATCGTGGAGGATATCAGCAGGCACTTCCGGGAAAAGGTGGAGCCCCACGGCTTCAAGGCTATGATCGTCACGCCAGACCGATACGCCTGCGTGCAGTATAAAGAAGAGCTCGACAAGCACTTCCCTGAAGATGCCAGTGCAGTGGTTATGTCTACTAATGCTAACGACCCCTATGAGTTTAAACAGAAGTGGGGAATGGATAAAGGCAGGCAGGAAAAGATCACTGATGATTTTAACGATAAAGACAACCCCTTGCGCTTTTTGATCGTAACGGCAAAGCTCCTCACCGGATTCGATGCGCCCATCCTGCAAACGATGTATTTGGATAAATCCCTCAAGGACCATACTCTTTTGCAGGCCGTCTGCCGTACCAACCGCCTCTATCCCAACAAAAACTATGGGCGTATAGTAGACTACTTTGGGGTTTTTGATGATGCCGCCCTGGCACTACAATTTGATGATACTTCCGTACAGAAAGTGATCACCAATCTTCAGGAACTGCGGGAAGCGGTACCTAAAGCGATTCAGGATGCGCTGGCTCATTTTCCGGGCGTCGACCGCGAACTTGAAGGTTTCGAAGGGTTGGAACAAGCGCAGAATTGTATTAACGACAATGAAAAGCGCGATGCCTTTGCCAAGGACTATGGCTATCTGGCCAAACTTTGGGAATCTCTTTCTCCAGACCCGGTATTAACCTCTTATGAAAGCGATTACCGCTGGCTGACACAAGTTTACGATTCCGTACGTCCACCAGGCAACGATATGGGACGCCTGCTCTGGCATGCCTTCGGCGCCAAAACAACAGAGCTCATCCATCAGAACATCCATGTTTCCGGCATCGAAGAGGATACTGAAGAATTTATCCTCGATGCCGAGATGATCGATGAACTGATGCTTCATAAAGATCCCAAGGAGGCCAAAAAACTCGAAAAAGAACTCATCCGCCGCTTCCGCAAGCATGCCGGCAACCCTGCCTTTAAGAAACTGAGCGACCGCCTGGAAGAATTGCGCGACCGTGCCGAAAAGGGCTTGGTCTCCAGCCTGAATTTCATCAAGGAATTGTGCCGGCTGGCCAGAGATACCGTTCAGGCAGAAAAAGAAGTGCTCACCCAACAGGAACAGAAAACCGCCAAAACGGCACTTACGGAGCTCTTTCTCGAAATGAGAACCAACCAAACCCCTGCCGTTGTGGAACGCATCGTGAATGACATCGACAATATTGTCAAGGTCGTTCGCTTCCCTGGCTGGCAAACCACACAGGCGGGCGAGCGGGAGGTACAGAAATCTCTGAGGAAAACGCTCCTAAAATACCAGCTGCACAAGGACCAGGAGTTGTTTGAAAGGGCTTATGGGTATGTTAGGGAGTATTATTGAATATTATGAATGATGGCCTTATGTCCATTTGGATTTAAGACTCCATTTTCTAAAACCTGAAAAAATGGCTAGAAGCAATCAACGAAAAAAGAAGAAGCCATCTGGAAGAAAAAAAAGAAATCAGAGTGGATCCACTTACACACAACTGGGCAGGCTATTCGCATTTCTAATTGTGATGCTTCCCCTTTTTATTGGGGTTTACACATTCAAAAAATGGATTTTCAATAGATTTATAAACACTGTTGCAGTAGCACCTGCTGATTATGCCGGCTTACTAATTCACAGTTCAATCAATGATTACCATACTATTAGGGAGAACCAGATAATAAAACGCGCTTATTGGATAATCTAAGTGACCCTGTTATCTGGTTTAACCGAAGGTACAATCACTCAAAATTTCCTTCTTCATCTCCTTATGATCTCTTTGAATTTATTGCCCCTCTTGAATATGATGGCACTCCTGATGTAAAGAACAATGATTATGAAGTCCGTTTTCATGGAGCTTACCGCTATAGAAACCCTGACGATGATTTAGTTAAGTTCGAAAGCGGTACTGCAATCATTAAAAATGGGCTGATCACTTCTCTAAAAACCTGGAGAAGAGAAAATGAATATGCATCAAATTGGGTCAATATCATTTATCGATTTTATTGGTTCTTTGGATTACTATTATCGACCCTTCTTGCACTGGTCATTTTAAATATACAGAAGCTGCCAAATGCCTGGGGGCAATTGTTGGCAGATGGAGTTCGAAAGTTGTTGAGAATTGGGTAAATAAGATTTGCCACACAGGCGAGCCGTACAATTTGGAGAACAGAAGCCACCTGTCTAGTCTACAAAATTTACTTCTCAACCTCAAACCCCTCCCCAAAAAATTCCGCCAAAGAAACATCCAGTGCTTTCAACACCTTCAACGGGCCGAATACGGGAAATTGAACAACATTTCCATTAAATTTATAGAATACTAATCCACGCACCTATGAGATCCCTAAGCCTCTTCGCCGCCAACCACCTCCGCCTCCACCCCAACGCCATCACCACAGACGGCCTGGGCATAGCCACACCCCCTTTCCTCAGCCTCCCGCTCGATGTATCCGAAGAAGAGCTGGAAGAAGCCGTGCAGCAGTGCCTGCAGGCCTCTCGCTCCGGCGTACCTCACCGCCCCTGGACGAAAGAGGAAACCAAAGCCTATTACCAGCAGTTGGGGGTGCGCTCGCAGAAAGAACTCGGGCGGGGGGCTCAGGTGGAAGAAAAAGAGGGGCGGTATACCGTTACGACCATCAAAGTGGGCGGCCTGTTCGAAGCGCCGGTGGAAGTAGAGGAAGCGGAGTTGCTGGACACCATCCGCACCTGCCTTGGCCTGTGGCCGGCGGCGAACCCGAGGTGACGCCCTATTCCTGCGGACGGGTAAACCTTCCACC
>CAYVVK010000133.1:0-369 GCA_964454855.1 uncultured Phaeodactylibacter sp.
GGCTGGTGGTGCGCGGCGGCCCCGCAAGCGTACCCACGGAGCCCAGGCTGGCTGCCAGATGGGCGTATTTTAAGGCGGAGAGAAAGGTACTCACTTTTTCCGTGTCCCCCTTCAGGGAAAAGCTGAGCACGCCGCCGAAGCCCGACATCTGTGCTTTGGCGACCTCGTGCTGCGGATGGCTCTCCAGGCCGGGGTAGAAGACGGCCTCCACCTCGGGCCGTTGTTCCAGGAAGCGGCTGATGGCCAGGGCATTCTCGTTCTGGCGCAGCACGCGCAGCTCCAGCGTTTTGATGCCGCGCAGGAGCAGAAAGGCCGACATGGGGTGCAGGCTGGCGCCGTTGATCTCCCGGTAGTGGTAGATCTTTTTTA
>CAYVVK010000133.1:379-12031 GCA_964454855.1 uncultured Phaeodactylibacter sp.
TTTTTATCAATTCCTTCGGGCCGCACACCAGGCCCCCCATGGCGTCGGAATGGCCGCCCAGGAACTTGGTGGCGCTGTGAATGACAAGATCGGCGCCCAATTGCAGCGGGCTCTGGTTGATGGGGCTGGCGAAGGTATTGTCCACCACTACCAGGGCCCCTACAGCTTTTGCAGCCTTCGCCAGCCGGCGGATGTCCGTGACCTTCAGGGTGGGGTTGGTGGGGCTTTCCAGGTACAGCAGATCGCAGCCTTTGGCCACTTCCGCTTCGATCTGCTCAAAATCCGTCGTATCGCAGAGTTTGACGTCTACGTTCATCTGCGGCAGAAACTCCAGGAAGATCTTGCTGGTGCCGCCGTAAGAATCTTTGATGGACACCACCCGCTTGCCGGGCTGCAGGAAGGTGTACAGCGTATTGCTGATGGCGGCCATGCCGGTGGCGAAGCTGCTGGCCGCTTCGGCGCCCTCCAGTATGCGGATCTTTTCTTCCAGCACCGCCACCGTAGGGTTGGTGTTGCGGCTGTAGATGTGCCCTTCTTTGTTGCCCAGGGCCACTTCGTACCAGCTTTCGATGTCTTCATAGCCGTAGGTGACGCTTAGAGATACGGGCGGCTGGGTGGCGCCGTGGGCGAAGAGGGTGCTTTCGCCGGCCCAGACGGCGGCGGTGCCTTTTTTTGGGGATAGGTTTTCTTTATTTGGGTTGTCCTTCATATTTCTTTCTGCTTTATGCGATCAAAATACAAATATTATAGGATCAGCAATAACTTCACCCGTAAGCCCTGGCTTTCTTCCTACCTTGCGTTCGTAACCAAAATGAGGATATCATGAAAAAGGCCATCCTGTTATTGTTGCTTTCCTTTGTTGCAAAATTGGGAGCTCAAAACGCTATTGATACTTTCAGTTACAAACAGATCCTAAACATTCCCTACCTCGCGCCCGAAGAGGTGGCCGTCGACAGCCTGCAACGCCTCAACCTGGTATTGCCGGAAGGAGTAGAAGAGCCGCCGCTCCTGCTGTGGATCGGCGGCGGCGCCTGGTCCTTCGTCGACCGCTACATGGAGATGAACCTGGCCCGGAAGTTCGCCCGGGAAGGGATCGCCGTAGCCTCGGTGGGGCATCAGCTGAGCCGGGGCCTGTTTCGGGACAGTACCCGAACATACGGCGTAAAACACCCCGCTCACATTAAAGATATTGCCGCCGCTTTCAAATGGTTGTACGATCATGCCGGGGAATACGGCTACAGCCAGGATAATATCATCGTTGGCGGCTTTTCTTCGGGCGCTCACCTGGCGGCCTTACTGGCCACCGACGGCCGGTACCTGACGGCTCATGGTTTAAACACCGGGCATATCAAGGCCATCTTGCCGGTGGCCGGCGCCTATGATATCAATCACTACTACTCTGTCTTTTTCAATAATGAGAACCCCGATACGCGGGCAATGGCGGAGATGGCTTCGTTGATCATATGTTTTGATTATGGGTTGAAAAAGGTGTTATTGCCGCCTTTAAATTAAAAGATGGGCCTTCCCACCGAAGAGAAAATTCGGCCAGCTTCCCATTTGGCTATGTGAACGTTCCAGATCCTTGTGAGAAAACCATTTTTGGGAACGTGCCATGGTGTTCCCTTGGATGTCTCCTCCCCGCACCCTATCTTTCAGCAAAAACCAACGCTCATGCCTGATAAGAAAAATGTGGCCATCATCGGGGCGGGCATCGCCGGCCTGTGTTGCGCCTACTGGCTCGATCAAAAAGGCTTTAATGTTCAGGTGTTTGAGGGCAGCGGCCATGTCGGGGGCGCCATTGAAACCGAAGAAAAAGACGGCTTCCTCATCGACCTGGGGCCCAACAGCACCCTGGAAACCTCGGAAGTGCTCAAGGAACTGGTCCGCGAACTGGGGCTGGAAGATCAGAAGATCTATGGCAACGAAGCTTCCAACAAACGCTATATCGTCAAGAACGGGCAGCTGACCCCCGTACCCACCTCACTGTTCTCCTTCCTCTCCACGCCGCTCTTCTCCTGGACGGCCAAGCTGCGCCTGCTGAAGGAGCCCTTCCTGCGCCCTACTACCGGCGAGGATGTGTCTCTGGCCGATTTTGTGCGCCACCGCCTGGGGCGGGAGTTCCTCGATTACGCCATCAACCCCTTCGTGGCGGGCGTCTACGCCGGAGACCCGGAAAATTTGAGCACAGCGGCGGGCTTCCCCAAGCTCTACGCTCTGGAAAAGAAATACGGCAGCCTCATCAGAGGCACCATTCAGGGAGCGCGCGAACGGCGCAAGCGCAAGGAAGTGGCCAAAAACCGCGCCCGCCTCTTCTCCTTTGAAGGCGGCATGCAGGTTATTACCGATACCATGGCGGAAAAGCTGGGAGATAAAATCAACACGAATGCCGCAGTGAGCCTGCTGCAACCAGCTTCTACCGGCTATACCCTCACCGTGGAAAAAGAAGGGCGCAGTGAAACCCACACCTTCGATCAGGTGATCCTCTGTGTACCCACCCACGCCTGCGCCCGCATCATCAACCCGCTGGCGCCACAGGCGGCAGCCAAGCTTTCGGAGGTGTACTATCCACCGGTGGCGGTGGTCTATACCGGCTTCCGGGAGGAGGCGATCCAGCGGGAACTCGACGGCTTCGGTTTCCTCATCCCCGAAAAGGAAAAGCGCGAGATCCTGGGGTCCATCTGGAGCTCCACCATCTTCCCGGGGCGGGCGCCGGAAGGGCATGTGGCTTTCACCACTTTCGTAGGCGGCACCCGCCAGCCCGATAATGCCGCTCTGGCCGATGAGGCGCTGCTTCAGCTGGTGCTCAAGGAGCTCAAAAGCCTGGTCGGCATAGAAGGCGAGCCGGTGGTGAGCCGCATCAGAAAATGGCCGAAGGCCATCCCGCAGTACCGCGTCGGCTATAAGGAAATCCAAGAGGTGTTCGACGAGCTGGAAAACCGCTACGACGGCCTGCACTTCGCCGGCAACTACCGCCGTGGCATTAGTGTGGGGGATAGTGTGCTGTCGGCGCATGAGGTGGTGGAGCGGATGGGTTGACTGGCCGCTCGGCGGCTGTTGGAATTCATGACTCCGTTAAAACAGCTTCTAACACCGGGGCCAGGCCAGGCAAATTTACCTGTGGCTGTCTCATTGAAAACTTGCCAGGCCTTCAAGCCAGCAAATCTGTTGTGAGAATTACTTGAAACAGCATTCACGGGAGGGAGAAACAAAAAAAACAGAAATAACAATTTCTGCACTTCGAAGGGTATAAACTTTTCAGCCGGAATTTTGTCCTGTTTTTTTAAAACAAAATCTCATGAACATCAACATCCCGGACAATCACTCAAAAATGAAAAATCCGACTGCTACCCTTAAAGTGCTGGAGTATCTTCTGCTCGTTTTCATAAACATTCTGTTGTGGTTGCTGATCAACAGCTATCTGGGATAATCCATCCACTTACTTCTGAAAAATAACATAGCCGAGGCTGGCCTGCAAAACCTGGTTGAACAGGCGGGGTTGCTCGGGCAAAGGTTCGCCATTAGGGCCGGTATACTGGATCTCGGTGGAGAGATTAACCAGGCCGTATATATAGCGAAGGCCAGATTGCAGTTGGCCGAGCGAATACCCCACTCCTGCTGCCACTCCTAAGCCAAGCTGTTCATCAAATGGTTCTTTTGCTTCCAAGACGGCGCTTCCGGTTTAAAATCGGAATGGGGGTGCAGTAGAATGGGGAGCCGGAAGGGGGTAATTAATCGTGAAACCTGCTCAAATTAAAAGTAGTCTTCTTAAAAAAGTTAAAATAAGCGATTTGGGTCTTGTATGGAAAGCTAAAATTCCATAATTTCATCTTTATATAAGAAGCAATTCATGGAGAAGAAAGGAGTTTTTAAGAGGATCATTTCCGATTTCATCGAACAGCCGGTAGTGGATTCCTTCCCCAGGGATTTAGAATTACCTAGTGATATTCCAAAGATCATATCCATAATTGGCCCGAGAAGAGCGGGGAAAACCTACATTTTATTTCACCTGATAGCGCAGTTGCGGCAGTCCGTACCTAAAGACAGGATCATTTATCTCAATTTCGAGGATGACAGGATATTCCCCCTTCAGCTGGAGGACATGGAAGTGCTCGTGCAGGCTTATTACGAGCTATTTCCGGAAAACAAAGAAGAAAAGGTATGGTTTTTTTTCGACGAGATCCAGGAAGTTCCCAACTGGGAAAAATTTATCCGCAGGTTATTTGATACGGAGAATTGTCGGATTTACCTAACCGGTTCATCTGCTAAATTGCTTAGCCGCGAACTGGCAACCGCTCTTCGTGGCCGGACCTTACCGTTCGAAGTTTTTCCCCTCAGCTTCAGCGAGTTCTTAAGGTTCAATACCATTGAAGCCAACCCGGCTACTTCAAAGGGGCAAGCCACCATATTACATTGGTTTGACCGGTGGCTGCGGCAGGGGGGATTTCCTGAATTGATATTTTTACCTCAGGAACTGCACCGCCGCACCGTGGATGAATACCTTGGCCTCATGCTCTACAGGGACCTGGCGGAGAGATTCTCGGTCAGGAATCCGTCGCTACTAAAGTACATCCTCAAATATGCGATCGCAAATGTAGCTCTGCCCATGAGCCTGACGAAAACCTTTAATGATTTGAAGTCACAGGGCTATGCGGTGGGCAAAAATACAGTATATGATTATCTGTCTTATCTGGAGGAGGCGTTTCTGATCTTCAAAACAGACATCTGGCACCGTTCTGTAAGAGCGCAGGCAGTGAACCCAAGCAAAATGTATCTCCTTGACCCGGCTTTTAAATATGCCATGATCATCGGGGAAGATACCGGCAGAATGTTGGAGAATGCTATTTTCCTGCATCTGCGAAGGCAGGGCGTCACCCCTTACTATGTTTTGAAAAAGCAGGAAGTCGATTTCTACTGGGAGGGAGGGATCCCGGTAAATGTATGTTTAGACTTTTATTCGTTCTCAACCAAAGAGAGGGAGGTAAATGGTATGCTGGAGGCATTGAACTTTTTAGGCCTACGGGAAGGGATCATCCTGACACGTGATAAGGAAGAAATAATCAAAAAGGAGGGCAGGCAAATCCGTGTCCTTCCCGCCTGGCACATCCTCTTAGGAAAAGAGGAGCTTCTGTAATTAAGTAGCGGGCGGGAACAATGCAACAATGCCTTCCAGGCTCTGTAATCGAGGCAAAGTAAGTATAATGGTCAGCCCCCTCCCAATGCCTCAAACCCCGCCACAATATCAAACAGCTCCTCATCAATAGCGCTTTGCCGCTGCCGGTGGTAATCCTGCTGCATCTCACCCAGCATCTCATCGATGTTCTTCTCGGCGCGTTGCATGGCGGCCAGGCGGCTGGCGTTTTCAGCAGCCAGTGAATCCACGCAGGCCCGGAAAAGGGTGACAAAGAGGTACTCGCGCACCAGGGCGCTAAGTGTTTCCTCCCGCTCGCCCAGGACTTGCGGCAGCCTGTTCGTGATCCATTTGCGCTTTGTCATATCTGCGATCCACTTTTCATCCAGTGGAAGCATGCGCTGGAAGGCCTGCTCATAGGAGGCGCCTCTTTCAGGCTGATTGTAAAAAATATAGAGGGGAGACAGCTGGCATTCGATCAGGATTTGCCCGACCAGAGGGGTGACGGCATCGATAGAGCCGGGCACGTGATGCATTTTCACCACAGGAAGGCCTTCTTCCTCCAGGCGGTTGAACATGCGCTCACCTACCGCCCATATCCTCTTCTCGCCGGGCAGCCCGGATAGTTTTTTCTTTGCAAATTCCACCAGGCGCTCATTGAACTGGCCGACCAGGCCCTGGTCGGAACCGAAAATAACCGCTCCGCTGGTATTGGGCTCCCCCGAGGGGAAGCTGTGGGAGAGCGCCGGCTTTTCCGGGCCCAGGCAGATGGCCAGGCCCAGCACTATGGTGTGGTAGTAGTCTTCCAGTACCTCTGAGGACTCCTCATACTGGCTGATGTTGGAGGCCGCGAGGGCTTTCATGGTATGCACAACAGACCCCAGGTTCTTAGTCCGTTCTATCCTTTTTCGCATGCTTTCTGTGGTGCCACTCATGAGGATTCTTCGTTTATACTATCTTTCTGATGGGGTTTCAGGGCTCTGCGGGCGCGCTCGAGGATCGCTTCCCGGCTCTCCTCACTCAGTTTATCGGCGGAGAACAACTCTTCGCGCAACTCATCCGGAAGCTGTCGCATTTCCTCCCGTACGGCCTTTTCTGCGGCGCCCACCTTTTCCAGGGGCACGCTGTCGAAAAGGTGCTCGGTCAGGGACAGCAATACGCCTACCTGTTCCGGCAGAGGAATGGGTTGAGACTGCGGTTGTTTGAGGCATTCGCGTATGCGGCGCCCATGTGCTATGGTCTTTTTGGTGCGTTCGTCCATGCGGGTGCCAAAACGGGCGAAGGTTTCCAGCTCTTCAAATTGAGAATACGACAGCTTGAGGTCTCCGGACACTTCCCGATACACCGGCCGCTGGGCCTTACCGCCGACCCGGGAGACGGATTTGCCGATATCGATGGCGGGCAGCACACCCAGTTCGAACAGCCGGGGGGAAAGGTACACTTGCCCATCGGTAATGGAGATGAGGTTGGTAGGGATATAGGCGGAGATATTCTGCTCTTCGGTCTCGATGATAGGCAGGGCGGTGAGGGAGCCGCCGCCTTTTTCGTCCTTCAGGTGAGTGGCGCGCTCCAGCAGCCGGGAATGGATGTAGAAGATGTCTCCGGGATAGGCCTCGCGGCCCGGCGGGCGGCGCAGCAGCAGGGAAAGCTCGCGATAGGCCCAGGCATGGCGCGTCAGGTCGTCGTAGACAATAAGCACGTCCCGGCCATTTTCCATGAAGTGTTCGGCAATGCTGGTGGCGGCATAGGGGGCGATATAGATCATGCCCGGCGGGTTGTCGCCTTCGGTGATGACCACCGTGGTGTATTCCATGGCCTCATTTTCGCGCAGGGTGGCCACCACTTTGGCTACCGAGGAAGCGCGCTGCCCGATGGCGCAGTAGATGCAGATGACGTTCTTGCCCTTTTGATGCAATATGGCATCCACGGCGATGGCCGTTTTCCCGGTCTGCCGGTCACCGAGGATAAGCTCACGCTGGCCCCGGCCGATAGGTACGAGGGCATCGATGGCCTTGATGCCGGTCTGCAACGGAGTATCGACGGGGGCGCGGTCCAGGATGGCGGGTGCTTCACGGTTGATGGGGAGGCGCTTGCCGGCACGGGGCTCGCCCCTGCCATCGAGCGGCTTGCCCAGAGGGTGGATCACCCGCCCGAGCAGGGCTTCTCCTACCGGCACATCCACTACGCGGCCGGTGCGTTCCACTTCGGCGCCGGTATGCAGGCCGGAGTAGTCGCCCAGCAGAATGACGCCGATCTCTTTTTCATCGATATCAAAGGCGATGCCGAACAAGCCTTTTGGGAACTTCAGCAGTTCTCCGGAGCCTACCTCCGGCAAGCCTCTGACCTTGGCAATTCCGGTAGAGACCTTGGTGGTTAGGCCGGTTTCGCGCACTCGCATCTCCGGCTCCAGGGCCGTTCGGGCCTCCTGCAGGCTGTCAAACATCTGGCCTGTCTTTTTGTCCAGCTTATCATCGGGCAGATCCATCGGAAGCGGTTTTTGAGGTGATTTCAGCCTGTAGCTCTTCTTTTTCGCCCAGTAGTTCGTCCAGCTTTTCCTCCAGGTTCTTGAGGTAGTCGTCAATGCTCCACGCCACCTTATATCCGCCCTCGGCAGTGAGTTCCACTCCGCTAATCTTTTCGGGCGCCGTTTCAAACTGGCAATGGATATCTGCGGAAGCCAGTTGGGAGATGGCCTTCTCTATTTCGTCCTGTTGCTCAGCGGGCAGCTCAAAAGCGCTCCTGACAATGGTTTCGCCCGAAGCTCCGGCGAGTGCATCGGCCAGCTGTTTTCTCTTCTCTTCTTCTAGTTCCTTCAGGCGGCGGATGAAAGCCCGGGCCATGTGTTCCTCCATGCTTTGCGATGCCAGGCCGCTCAGTACCTTGCGCGTGATGGCGAAGACTTCCCGCCGGGTGCGGCCGGCCACTTTCTTTTGCAGGGCTTCCCTTTCCTCTCTGATGGACTTTTCCAGGCGCTTGCGCAGTTCTCCGGCCTCTTCCCGTGCTTTTTTAAGCAATTCCTTGCGTTTCGCATCAGCTTCTTCGGCGGCTTCATCCATCATGGATTCCCGCTTTTCTTCGAAGTCCTCGTTTTTCTGCTGAAACTTTTCCTTTTCCCTTTCGGCTTCCTCCTTGCGGGATTCCGCCTCTCTGATCTGTGTTTTGACCTTCTTCTCGCGTTCATCGATCGCATTGAGAATAGGTTTATAGAGGAAACGCTTCAACAACCACACCAGGACGAGAAAGTTAAGGGCTTGTGCTGCTACGGTGAACCAATCTATTAACATAGGGGCTTATTGAGCGGTGAACTGGTTCCAGAACGGATTCGCAAAGATGAGGATCATAGAGATCACGAAACAGTAGATCGCGGTAGACTCTATCATCGCCAAACCTACGAATAGTGTCCTGGTAATGGTATTCGACGCATCCGGTTGCTGGGCCAGGGAGCTGAGGGCACTGGCTACCGCTCTACCTTCCGCCAGGGCAGGGGCTATACAGCCGATACCCATGGTGAAGCCGGCGGTGGCAATCGAGACAATTCCAATGATCGTGGTACTATCCATCGTTTTCGTTTTTTTCGTTTTTTGAATTAACGCCTTCCCGGATCCCCGCCGCGATAAATACGGCGGCCAGGATATAGAATATATAGGCCTGCACCATACTCGTCAGCAGGCCCAGCACTTCCATTATGACCGGGAAGAAGAAAGGCGCAATAGACAACAGTATACTGGCGATCATCACGCCGCTGGCCATATTGCCGAACAGGCGCACGGCCAGGGCGATGGTGCGCGAGATCTCGCTGATGATGTTAAAGGGCAGCATCATGAAGGTAGGCTCCAGGTAGGTCTTCAGGTAGCCGGGTAGCCCTGATTTGGCAATGCCGTAGGCCGGGACGGCAAAAAACACACAAAGCGCAAAGGCGGCGGTAGTGGACAAGGAGCTCGTGGGCGGTATATACCCGGGAAAGATCTCGCACAGGCCGGCAAAGGCGATCAGGATCAGGAGGGTACCCAGAAAGGGAAGATATTCCCGGGGGTTGGGAATGCCCACCTCTTTGATCTGATCCCGGATGCCCAGCACGATGATCTCCAACATGCTTTGCCAGTGTGAGATCTCAATGCCGGCAGACAGGCGGCGGGTGATCAGCCAGGAGCCAAGCACGAGCACCAGCATCAGTCCCCAGGTCGTCACAATAGTGAGGTTCAGCTTGAGTAAGCCATACTCCCATAATATCTGTTCGTCAGGATTGATCACGGCTGTTGTTCTTCAGTTGCAGGCTGTTGCTTTCCGGACAATCTGGTGATCACCGTTCTGGCAATGATGAAGCCCGCCAGGCAGGCGAGTATCCTGGAGAACTGCCCCGCACCTGCAAGATAAAAGCCGGAGAGGACAATTCCCGTCCGCAGCAGCATGCTGGCAAAGAACCACAGGCCAGGATTCCTGGATGCTACGCCATTGGTTATCGTGAGCAGCAGGCCGCCGAAGAAAATAATGCCCAGCATTATTCCGGCGGCAAAGGGCCCCAGAAGTTCGATCCATTCATTCATCATTCCGTTCTTCTTCGTGTATTTCTTTCATTTTTTTATCTACCCAGTACCAGGCGTTCAGGCAGCCAAGGAACAGGCCAGCGGCCAGCATGGCCAGCGTGTAGGATTGTTCTCCTCCGTATCGCTCATCCAGGAAAAAGCCGATGAGTGCAAAAATAACAGTGGGAACGGCCACCGACCAGCCGATGAGCCCGAAGACACCAAAGCCCTGCCAGACGCTGTCTTTCCCTTCACGCCGGGCTTTTAACTTGCGCTTTTCTTTCCGGCTTACCTGCTCCTGAAAACCGTTATCGTCATTGGCGTGCTCCATGTTCTGGTTTCATTTCCGTTGTAACTCCTGAAATTGCCGCATAAAGCCAGTCTCCAGCCTGATGAGGGCAGAGCGCACTTCCTGCTCCCGTTCATCAAGCTGAAGGAATTGCCTTTTTACCGCTTCGTGCAACTTGCCCAGCTCCATGCCTCCGATGGCGTTGCGCACCGAAACAAAAACCTCAGAGCCGGCCTTTACCAGTATGCCTTCGTCTATAGCCAAATGTACTTCCCCTTCCTCTGCGGATTCAAAGGTGAAGATCCCCGGTACCAGAGCGCCCACGCAATCGAGCCGGCCAGGCAATAGCCCATAAGCCCCCTGCCGGGTTTCCGCGATGATGCGCTTCACATTGTGCTGCTCTGTGAAAAGGCCTGTAGGCAATAATATTTTAAGCTGCATGCTTTCCAAAAACAAAGGTTTGTTCTATTTCAACAATAAAGATCAGGGAATGTGAACTGAGGATGCCGGTTTTAAAAAAAGAAAAGTGCAGGCTGCTTTATTTTTTGGCCTATTCCAAAGACTTTATTCTAAAAATTTCCGTGAGGAAATGCCGAAAAACACCTCTGCCCGGGCAACCCGGCAGAGGTGTTTTTTTACTCTTCTTCTCTCTTTTCCTTAGCCTCATCCACCTTGCCGATCATATACAGGGCGCTTTCCGGATAGTCCGCGAACTCATCATTGAGGATCCGCTCGCAGCCATTCAGGGCATCTTCTATGCTTACGGAAGTGCCCTTGATGTTGGTGAAGCGCTCGGTCGTGAAGAAAGGCTGGGTGAGGAAGCGTTCCAGCCGGCGGGCGCGGTTGACGACCCTGCGGTCACTGGCGGACAATTGTTCCAGGCCAAGCATGGCAATGATGTCTTTGAGCTCGTCGTACTGCGCCAGCGTTCTCCTGATCTCCTGTGACAGCGAGTAGTGCCGTTCTCCGATAATGCCGGGCGTTGACATCTTGGAGTTGGATTGGAGCGGGTCTACGGCGGGATACAAGCCCTCGCTGGCCCGTTTGCGAGACAGCACAATGGAGGCCGACAGGTGGGAAAAGGTATGCACGGCGGCGGGGTCGGTAAGGTCATCGGCAGGCACGTATACCGCCTGTATGGAAGTGATGGCTCCGGTCTCCGTATTGGCGATGCGCTCTTCCAGTTTCGATAATTCGGTGCTCATAGTGGGCTGATAGCCCAGGCGGGAAGGCATCTGGCCCATCAGGCCGGATACTTCCATGCCCGCTTGTATGAAGCGAAAGATATTGTCGATAAGCAGCAGCACGTCCTGCTGTTCGTCATCCCGGAAGTACTCGGCCATGGTGAGGGCGGTGAGGCCCACCCGAAAGCGGTTGCCGGGAAGCTGGTTCATCTGCCCGAAGGCCAGCACCATGTCGTCCAGCACGCCGGCTTCTTTCATCTCCCGGTAAAGTTCTTCCCCTTCGCGGCAGCGTTCGCCAATGCCGCAGAAGATGCTTACCCCTTCGTGCCGCCCCACCATATTGTGTATCATCTCGGTGAGCAGCACCGTTTTCCCCACGCCGGCGCCGCCGAACAAGCCGGCCTTGCCGCCCCGCTCCAGAGGCATCAGCACGTCGATGGCCTTAATGCCGGTCTCGAAGACCTCGGTACGAGTAGATATCTGCTGCAGGCTGGGTGGCGGCTGGTGTACGGAACGCCAGTTGGTATC
>CAYVVK010000134.1:0-9930 GCA_964454855.1 uncultured Phaeodactylibacter sp.
GCCCGCTAAAAGTACCGGAAACCGTGAGTATGGAATCTTCTGACAATTCGGCGATCACCCCTCCGCCGGCAAAGCTCGTAACGGCTGGTGCTTCATTGGCGCCGGCGAGCATGGCGCGGAACACGGCCTGCGCCTGGCCCATCACCTGGCCGCGCAGTTCTCCGGAAGGATAAGCAGTGGTGTGAATATTGGCGTAATAGCCGCGCCCTTTCAGGGTGCTGAGGATATCATCTGTGAGTTCGAATGCATTGTCATCCGCTTCGAAAACACCAGACTTCAGATCTTCGGCCACAGTGGCGCTGATGGGAACATCTACCGGGCCGTTCTCTCCCGCCAGGCCAAGGTGCAGGTGGGCGCCGCCGCCTATGGAGGCATCAAAATCGCCGTCGAGATTGGAGAAAGCGCCGGTGAGCACCATTTCATCATCGTAAACTTCGATGTTCAGGGCGCCAAAACCGGAGGATATCACCGAAGGCACTTCATTACTCCCGAGCAGGCTGACGGTATATACCTCAGCATCCTGCGGCAGGAGTTGCCCGCGGATCTCTCCACCCGGATAGTCCTCGGAATGGATGTTGACGTACATCTGCCGGCCGCGCAGCATGTCCAGCTGAGCTTCGGTCAATTCAAAGGCATTGGCTCCTTCCACGAAGGTGCCGCCCCGCATATCATCATCGGCCTGTACCGCCAATGGGAAAACCACGTCGCCATTCTGGCCGGCATAGCCCATGTGGATGTGGGCTCCTCCCGCCAGGTCTGTCAGCAGCGGGCTGCTCAGCCCGTCGAAAGAGCCGGACACCGACAGTTGGTTATCCGTCAGAGTAGCGGTAACGGAACCGGAGGCTGTAGTAGCAATCGGCAATACCTCATTATGCCCGGCCAGGGTAGCCGTGAAGTTATCGTTAAGAATTACACCCCGGGCAAGGGTAACGGAGGCGCCGGCGCCGGCAGCAGTTTCACTGCCATCGGAGGCGAGCGCCCGGTGATAAACGGTAACCGAACTGCCTACCTCTACGCCCAGGCTTTCCAGCAGGCCGTCTACGGTGCCGAAGGTGGTGGTGAACACCACATTACCGCCTACATTCTGCTGAAACACGATATTCTCAAAATCTTCATCCAGCGCCAGTTGCCAGATGTAGGCCAGGGCGTCTTCATCGGTGGAAGGTGTCCACTCCGCGGAAAATATGGTATTGGCGCCGCCCTGCAGGGCCAGGCTGGCGTCATCTACCGGCAGGATGATCGCCGGAGCATTATTCGGGAAGAAGTTCAGCTCGGAAAGGATCTGCCCACGGACTTCTCCACCCGGATAGGCAGTGGTGTGGATGTTGGCATAATACTGTTGGTTGAACAGGCTTTCGATCTGTCCTTCAGAAAGGCCGTAGGTGTTGGCGGCAGCCATAAACTCGCCGCTGCGCAGATCTCCGGAGATCGTTGGAGAAAGCGGTATATCCACGCCACCATTCTCGCCAGGGCCGCCCAGGTGCAGATGCGCGCCGATGGTGGGGTCATATTCTCCTTCCAGGCCGCTAAAGGAGCCGGACAGGATGAGGGTGTCCGCTTTGAGCTCCAGTTTCAGGCCTCCCTGTGCCCCGCTCGCCAGGGGCTGTACCTCATTGAGGGCTTTCAGGGAAGTGGTGAAGTAGGCAGCAGCCGGAGGCAGTACCTGGCCGCGCAGTTCGCCGGAGGGATTGCCTTCGGTGTGGATATTGACGTAGAGGCCCCGGGAGCGCAGCGCTGTGCTGTCGCTTCCGGAAACGGAAAAAGTATTGTCGGCAGCGGAAAGTATTCCACTGAGGTTATCCCCAGCGGCTACCACATTCAGGTTATGAATGACCGTTCCGTTGGACCCGGCAGGGGCCAGGTGCAGGTGCGCGCCGGTTCCCACGACGGTGGGGTCGAAAGGAGTACTCAGTTGGGAAAAGGCGCCGGTAGCGACCACCTCGCCGCCGCTTACTTCCATCACTACTCCGCCGGTAGCGGCTGTATTGACAGACGGTACTTCGCTGGCTCCGGAAAGTGGAGCCGACAGATAGTAGTTGGCCTCGCGCAGCAATTGGCCGCGCAGTTCACCTGCCCCGAAGGTGAGGGTATGGATGTTGACGTAGTACTCCCTGTCGGCCATAGCTGCCAACTGGGCCTCGGAAAGAGTCAGGGTGTTCTGGTTGGCGACAAACTCCCCGCTTGTGAGGCTGGCGTCCAGGTTCGGCACAATGGGCAATTCCATATCTATGGGCCCGTTCTGGCCGGCCAGGCCGACATGGAGGTGGGCGCCGCCGAGTATGGAAACATCTACGGCTGTGCTCAGATCATTGAAGGAACCGCTGAGTACCAGCTCACTGCCCCGTACCTCTGCCTTAACTGCACCAAAGGCGCGGCTGGCAATAGCAGGCACTTCGGAAGTTCCGGAAAGTACGCCCGTCAGCACCAGCTGCGCCTCCGGCAGCAGCTGTCCGCGAATCTCGCCGCCTGGCAGGTTCAGCGAATGGATATTGATGTAAGTGCCTCTTTCAAAAATAGCATCTGCCAAACCAGGGTTAATGGCGAAGCCGTTCTCGGAAGCGGCAAAAAAACCGCTGCGCTGATCGCTGCCCAGGGCCAGAGCCAGGGGAATGGCCACCGGGCCGTTGCTTCCCGCCATCGCCGTGTGCAGGTGAGCGCCGCCGGCAATACTGGTAGCGACATCGCTCTCCAGGCTGCTAAAGGCGCCACTGACGATTATGGAGTCACCGATCACCTCTACCTGTACGGCGCCGCCACCTTCGGAAATCTCCGCCGGCACTTCATTAGCGGCGGAGAGATGGGCGCGCAGGGCGGCAGAGGCATCTGCGGCAGCCACCTGGCCGCGCAGTTCTCCGCCGGGATGGAGTGTAGTGTGAATATTGGCGTACAACTGGCGGTTGCGAAGCGCCGCCAGCTGTTCCCCGTTAAGTTCAAAAGTATTATCGGCGGCAGTAAAAACACCGCTGCGCAGATCACCGGCCACATCGGCGTTTATCCCAAAGCTGATGCCGCCATTTTCTCCGGCAAAGCCGAGGTGCATGTGGGCGCCGCCGGCTATGGAGGCATCGAAATCTCCCTCCAGGCCGGAGAAGGCGCCGCTGAGAGTGAGCTCATTGCCGTTCAGCTCCAGGGCCAGCGCACCGGACGCCTGAGTAAAGAGGGAGGGCACCTCATTACTTCCCAGCAGGTTGATGAAATAGGCTTCATCTGCCTGAGGCAGTAACTGCCCGCGCAATTCTCCACCACCATAATGGAGGGTGTGGATATTGACGTACATGCGGCGCTCCATGAGGGCCTGCATCTGATCGGCATTTAGCATAAAGGTGTTCAGGCTTGCTTCGAAGGTACCGCTGAGCAGGCCGGCGTCGAGCGTAGGCATCAGCGTGATCGAAATGGGGCCATTCTGGCCGGCGTAGCCGATGTGCAAATGAGAGCCGGCGGCGACCGTGGGATCAAAAGCACTGCTCAGGCCGGAAAAGGAGCCGGTGACAGTTAACTCATTGCCATCGAGAATGGCATTAATGTTCCCGCTTGCCGAAGTTGCGACCGGCAATGCTTCGCTGCGCCCCGTCAAAGAGGCTTCGAATACCATCTGCGCCTGTCCTGACAGGGGAAGCAGAAACAGCGCCAGTAAGAAAAGTAAACAGTGTCTTGGTAAGTTCATAAGGTAAGTTTTAAGTGAGTTAGGATCTTTTGGATAAAAAAATAGCAAGGCCTGCTGCTGACTGTACAGCAGGGCTCCAGACAAATATGCCTTTTGTTTGTACCCTTGTTCTGCTGCCGGAAACCGGCCTAATGGGAAACTTCGCCGCTGAGAACCGTTTGCTTAATGGTTTTCAGCCTTCGCCTTATTGAGAAGTACGAAGGGGAGGAGGACAGCGGATTGCGGATAGATGGATTTCTTTAAAAAAAACTCTACTTTAGCCACCTGTACTTCTCTGTTGATTTCTAAACGGAGGCCACTGCGGCTTTGTTTACATCAACAGAAATTAAGCTCACGAATTCAATACTTTGTCGCCAAATGGCCAATACCGAAAGGAAGCTGCCTCGGGATGAAGAGATTCTCCTGTTGCTTGAACAGAGGGACCAGCGGGCCGTGGCCCTGCTTTATGAGTATTACTCTCCGGCGCTGTACAACATCATCCTGCAGGTCGTACGCACGGAAACCATAGCGGAAGAAGTGCTGCAGGACGCCTTGCTCAAGATCTGGGAGAAGTTTGAACAGTACGACCGCAAAAAGGGGCGCCTTTTCACCTGGATGGTGCGTATCTGCCGCAATACGGCTATTGACACTCTGCGTTCCAGCCAATTTAAAAAGGGCAATAAAACTGATGCGCTGCCGGATTACGTATATGATGATGAAGGCCTAAGCGAAACACAAAAATTTTCCGACCCTGCCCTGCGAAAAGTCGTCAGCAAAATGGACGAGAAGAGCCGCAGGATCATCGAACTGTTATTTTTCAGAGACTATACCCAGAGCGAAGCCAGCGAAATGCTCGGCATTCCCCTGGGAACGATAAAGTCAAGATCGCGAAAGGCCATACAAACACTGCGGGAGATCCTTGGCAATGAAGGTTTACTTTCCGTATTTTTCTTCACCTTGATCGAAACTGTACGTAAATATTTTGGATCTTAAATCATACATAGAATCAGGCATTTTGGAGCAATATGTGCTTGGCAAGCTCTCCCCTGAAGAAGAGGCGGAAGTAGCGCGCCATGCCGAAGCCCATCCCGAGATCGCCCGGGAGCTCAGTGCCATTGAAGAAGCTTTGCAGGAATATGCTTTACTGCACGGCAAAACGCCGCCGCCGGGGGTACTATCAGCTGTATTACAACGCATTCAGGCGGAGCAGCAACCGCCACTCTCTGCTCCGGGAAAGCGCCCCCTGCGCCTGCTGGCCTACGCCGTCGGCATATTGCTGGTAGCCGCCCTCACCGGCCTGGCCATTTTCTACCAGCGCAGCGAGGAACAACAATCCACCATCACCAACCTTCAACAGGAACTGGATAGTATTCAAGCGCAGTGCGACACCATCCAGCAGTCCAACCAGCAGCTGAGGAACGAGCTGGGCTTCCTGCAACGGCCCGGTACGCAACCCATCGCCATGAATGGCACAGAGCTGTCTCCCAACTCCAGGGCAAAGGTATATTATAATACAGAGGAGCAGAGCGCCCGGCTGGGTAGCATTCAGTTGCCTGCGCCTCCTTCCGATAAACAATATCAGCTGTGGGCCATTGTCGAGGGCAACCCGGTCAGCATGGGCGTTTTCGATATTCAAGCGGATACGGCAGGGCTTAAGGATGTGCCCTATGTGGAGAATGCACAGGCCTTTGCGGTGACCCTGGAAGACAGAGGGGGCAGCCCCGCACCCACACTCGAGCAGATGTATGTGATCGGCAACCGGGCCCAGGGGTAGAAAGAGAAGGGGAGCTGGCTGTCGCCTGCTCCCCTGTTTATACTCAGCAAAATGACTTTTCTTTTCCTAAACGATACCTTAGAAGTTGTTGTCCTCCTTCACGCCGGTGACCAGCAGTGAGATATCGTTGTTGAGCACTTCTATGAACCCCCGGCTGATGTGAAACTGAATGGCCTTTCCGGGTTCATTATTATTCTTCACAGCGCCGCTCTCCACATCAAAATACCGGTACTCGCCGACGGCGGTAACGATGGATACTTTCCCTTCCTCCAGTGAAGAAACGATGGGGGCGTGGTTTTTCAGCACCTGAAATTCTCCCTGAGACCCGGGTACTTTAACTGTGGTGACCTCTCCCCGAAAGAGTTCTTTATCTGGCGTAAGAATGGTAATATTCATAACAGATCTTGATTTGGGGCGTACCGCAGCACGGCAACGCTTGACATTATCATGAAAAAGGGGCAGCCTCGGCGGAGAAGGCTACCACCTTTTTTTATATCATTTAGGCGACTTCCGCCTCTTTGAGCATTTTCTCACCGGCCTCGATCACCTCATCGATAGAACCTTTGAGGTTGAAAGCAGCCTCGGGGTATTTGTCCACCTCCCCGTCCATGATCATATTAAAGCCGCGGATGGTCTCCTCGATGGATACCAGTACTCCGGGAATGCCGGTAAACTGTTCGGCCACGTGGAAAGGCTGAGACAGAAAACGTTGCACACGGCGGGCGCGGTGCACGGCCTCCTTATCTTCGTCCGATAATTCTTCCATACCCAGGATGGCGATGATGTCCTGCAATTCGTTGTATCGCTGCAGGATGTTCTTCACGCGCTGTGCGCAGTCGTAGTGCTCATTGCCGATGATGCCGGGATCGAGAATACGGGAAGTAGAATCCAGCGGGTCTACCGCAGGATAGATACCCAGAGAAGCGATCTTCCGGCTGAGCACCGTAGTCGCATCGAGGTGGGCAAAGGTCGTAGCCGGGGCCGGGTCCGTAAGGTCATCCGCCGGTACGTAAACGGCCTGTACGGAAGTAATGGAACCGCGCTTGGTAGAAGTAATGCGCTCCTGCATGAGGCCCATCTCGGTGGCCAGCGTCGGCTGGTAACCCACGGCGGAAGGCATGCGGCCCAGCAGAGCCGACACTTCAGAACCTGCCTGCGTAAAGCGGAAGATATTGTCGATAAAGAAGAGGATGTCACGGCCGCCCATGGGGTCGTCCATATCGCCATCGCGGTAGTATTCGGCGATGGTCAGCCCGGAGAGGGCTACGCGGGCGCGGGCTCCGGGAGGTTCGTTCATCTGGCCGAACACGAAGGTAGCCTTGGATTGTTCCAGGTCTTCGGTGCTGACCTTGCTGAGGTCCCAGCCTCCTTTCTCCATGGATTCCATAAACTCTTTGCCGTAGTTGATGATACCCGCTTCCAGCATTTCGCGCATCAGGTCATTACCCTCCCGGGTGCGTTCTCCCACACCGGCAAAAACGGAAATACCTTCGTACCCCTTGGCGATATTGTTGATCAATTCCTGGATCAGTACGGTCTTTCCCACACCGGCGCCGCCAAACAGTCCGATCTTGCCTCCCTTCAGGTAAGGCTCGATCAGGTCGATCACCTTGATGCCGGTATGGAGTACCTCCGTCTCTACGGAGAGTTCCTCATAGGTCGGCGGCTTACGGTGAATGGGAGCAGCGTTTTCCTTGGAAACCGGGCCGAGGCCATCTATAGGATCGCCCACTACGTTAAACAGGCGGCCTTTGATCGCATCGCCGGTAGGCATGGCGATGTTTTTGCCTGTGTCAACTACTTCGGTGCCGCGGGTAAGCCCGTCGGTGGAGTCCATAGCGATTGTACGTACGCTGTCTTCACCGAGGTGCTGCTGTACTTCGAGTACCAGCACCTCACCATTAGGGCGTTTGATCTCTAGGGCATTCAGAATTTCGGGGAGCTTGGAGCCCTCGTGAGAGAAGCTAACGTCTACCACAGGGCCGATAACCTGTTTTACATGACCGGTATTTGCCATATCAACGCGAATATTTATAGATAAAAGAATGGATTCTTGAAAATCGGTGCAAATTTAGGCTTTTGTACTGATAATCAAAAGCGAAATTCCTTTGGAATGCTTCAGTACAGGCCCATTTTACGGATGTACGAGCGGCTTGAATGACAGGGGCTATCCTGTAAAAGCACTTCACTCAGAATATACCCTGTAGCCACAACGCCTCTCCGAAACCTTATTTGGGTAATAGGCCCGGCGCCGGATTTTATTAAAGCCTCTATTGCGGAACGGCCGAAAGAAAAAAAATGTCGCCCCGGGCCCTGTTTTTTATTACTTTCCGGCCCCACAGGCCTAACACTTCTCCCTCAAAGGCTGTAAATTTGAGGCTATGATCAGTATTCTGATGCCCGTTTATAACAATAGCGCCCACCTGCGGGAATGCCTGGATTCCATCATCACTCAGACAGAAACCAGTTGGGAGCTTGTGGCCGTCAATGATTACTCTACGGATGACAGCTGGCGCATCCTGCAGCAATATGCCCTTCGGGACCGCCGCATACGCCCCATCCAAAACCGGGCCGAGAAAGGCATCGTTCCTGCACTATGGCTGGCCCTGCACCACAGCCGGGGCAGCTACATCAGCCGTATGGATGCGGACGACCTCATGCCGCGCCAAAAGCTGGCGCGGCTGAAACAGATACTCCTGCAACACGGGCCGCAATCCGTCGCCACAGGAAAGGTTCGCTACTTTACGGAAGAAGGAGAACTGGGTGAAGGCTACCGGCGCTACGAAAAATGGCTGAATGGCCTGATGGAAAGCGGCAGGCATTACGAGGAGATCTACCGCGAATGTGTCCTGCCTTCTCCCTGCTGGATGGCCTACCGGGAAGCCCTTATCCGCTGCGGCGCCTTTGACCGCTCGGTATATCCAGAAGACTACGACCTGGCCTTTCGCTTTTATAAAAACAAGATGCAGATCCGGGCCAGCAGGGAATACCTGCATCTATGGCGCGACCATCCCCGCCGGGCCTCCCGCACCCTCATGGCTTATGCCGACCCCACCTTCCTGGAACTTAAGCTGTACTATTTTCTAAAGATCGATTACCGGCCGGAACGGCCTCTGGTGATCTGGGGGGCCGGCAGAAAGGGGAAAGAAAGCGTAAAACACCTGCAACAAGAAGGCATTGCCCTGCATTGGGTATGTAACACGCCGGGCAAATGGGGGAAAGACATCTATGGCGTACGCATGCAGGATACCGGCGCCATACCCTCGCTGAACGATCCACAGGTGTTGGCCCTCGTGGCGGCTCCCGATGCTCAGCCGGAGATCCGGCAGAAGCTGGAAGGCTGGGGAATGCACCCGGGGAAGGATTATTTTCTTTTTTGTTGACGAGCTTATGATCTGGAAAGAACTAGCCAAGATTGCACTGATAGGAACGGAGCGGGCCAGCCTGCCTGATGGCACGCTACAGGCCCTTGCACGGCTGGGGATCGATACCGGCGCCTCCGCAGCCCAGGTACTTCTGGAAGGAGCAACCCTCTACCATCAGCTGCAGCGCGCCGGCTTTCCACTCGCCAGGTACGAAGGGGAGCTTCCGCTGCCCCCTTTTTCCGAAAAGGAGGCCAGGCAAAGCGTCAGCGGCAATTCCGCCCGCCAACTGCGGCTCATACTGGAGGGGCGCTTCCAACCCGCCCTGGGGGAATACCTGCACCTGGCGCAAAAAAACAACAAAACCCTGCCGCCCGAACACTGGCCCACCTTCTTTTACTTGTCCGTCAACACGCCTCAGCTATGGGAACAATTAGAGCACGGCCTTTCCGAAGCCCGGCGCTGGCTGCTCCGCCAGAACCCGGAATGGAGCAGCCTGGCGGATGAGCCGGAGATCGAAGGATGGCCCGATGCCGGTACGGAGAAAAAATGCCGGATGCTGAGGTATGTGCGGCGCACCCGGCCGGAAGAGGCCGCCGGCCTGCTGGCATCCACCTGGCAGGAAGCACACTACACCGAAAGGGCGGCCCTGCTAGAGGAACTCCGCCGGCAGCTGGGCCCTTATGATGAGGCGTTCCTGGAGCAATGCCTGGACGACAGCCGAAAGCAGGTGCGCAGCAAAGCCGCCCGGCTGCTTATGCAGTTGCCCGATTCGGCCCTCATCGGGCGCCTATTTGAACGCGCCCGGCAGTTGCTCACTGTAAAAGAAGACGGCAGTCTGGATCTGCAGTACCCCACCGAACTGGATGGCGAGCTGAAGAGAGACGGCATAGGGCTCACTAAAAAAAAGGCCGGCTCCCGCGGTAAAAAAGCACAGTGGGCTTACGAGATACTGAGCAAGATCCCTCCCAAATACTGGGAAAAAGCCTTTGAGCGCAATACAGTAGACACACTACGCCTCTTTGCAGCGGGCCGCCACCGGGCCCTCCTGATGGAGGCCCTGGCCAATGCCGCTGTACTCCACGACGGCCACCGCTGGATAGAGGCCATCCTCCGCTACTGGTGGCGCACGGATGACGAGAAAGCCTGGC
>CAYVVK010000134.1:9940-12031 GCA_964454855.1 uncultured Phaeodactylibacter sp.
CCGCCGGCAAACTGCTAATGGAAAAATTGCCCGCACCCGCTTTCAACGAAATGGCCGTACAGCAACTCAAGCATCGGCAATCCTCCATAGAAGAAAATAGCCTGCTCGCCCAGATGCTGTTCCTGGGTGCTCATGAGTGGGAAAACCGCCTGGCCCGCCTGGTGCTCACCGGTTTTCAGGAATGGCTGTCCGGCGCCCGTTCCTACCACTGGAACCTGTGGCACTACAAACGCATACTGGAAGTCGCAGCCTATCGCGCTCAGCCCGGCCTGCTGGAGGCTTTCCGGCAGGGGTGGGACACCCGCTCTCCGGTATGGCCACATTGGGAAAAGGATGTCGAGCGTTTTCTCCGTACTTTAGCGTTCCGCGCGGATTTGCGGGAAGAATTGGAAAAGCCACAATAAATGTCAGAAAGAACAATCATACGCCCCCATGCCGAAGAGGCCTACGCCGAAGAGCTTAAAGCGCTGGTAAAAGCAGATACGCACCCCCGCCCTGCCAACTGGCAATTGTCGCCACGGGCAGTTGTCACCTACTTGCTTGGGGGTAAGCTGGACGACGGCACAGAGATCACCCCCAAGTACTACGGCAACCGCCGCTTAATCGAAGTCATCGTAGCCACCCTGGCCACCGATCGCGCCCTGCTGCTTACCGGCATACCGGGGACAGCAAAGACCTGGGTCTCGGAACACCTGGCGGCCGCCATTTCCGGCAGCTCCAAGTTATTGGTGCAGGGGACGGCCGGCCTGAGTGAGGAAGCCCTTCGCTACGGCTGGAACTACGCCCGCCTGCTGGCAGAGGGCCCTTCTGAAAATGCCCTGGTGCCCAGCCCGGTCATGGTGGCCATGAAGGAAGGTAAGATCGCTCGCATCGAGGAGCTTACCCGCATTCCTTCCGATGTGCAGGATGCCCTCATCACCCTGCTTTCGGAAAAAGCACTCCCCGTACCGGAGCTCAACACCGAGGTACAGGCCCAACAGGGATTCAACATCATCGCTACGGCCAACGACCGCGACAAGGGGGTCAATGAACTGTCAAGCGCCTTGCGCCGCCGCTTTAATACCGTGGCCATGCCGCTGCCGGCCACGCTGGAGGAAGAGGTCAATATCGTGAAAAAAAGGGTGGCGCAGATCGGGCAGTCTCTGGAACTACCCCCAAAAGCCGCCCCGGTAGCAGAAATCCAACGGCTGGTCACCATCTTCCGGGAGCTGCGCTCTGGAAAAACCGAAGACGGCAAGCGAAAGCTGAAACCGCCCAGCAGCACCCTCAGCACCGCCGAGGCCATCTCCGTGATCAACAGCGGGCAGGCTCTGGCTATCCACTTTGGCGATGGCGAGATCAAAGCCGAGGATATTGCCAGCAGCCTCTCCGGCGCCATAATCAAAGACCCCAGCCGCGATACCACCGCCTGGCTGGAATATCTGGAGACAGTGATGAAGGAACGGGAAGGCTGGGAGGACCTGTATGAGGCTTGTAGGGCGGCGATGGGTAGTGGGCAGTGAGCCCTGTGGAATACTCGCTTCACTCGCTTCGCGAATTCCACAGGGTGAACAGTGGGCAGTGTGTGCAGCCGGGAGTCGGCGAAAATCATACATCGCACCTCAACAATCAACCATCAAAAATCCCGACGGGGAGTCATTTGCGATTTAGGATTGGGGGCGGCAGGCCGTTCTTCGTCGCCAGCGGCGGCGAGGCCGCGAGCCCCAGGATCATCCCGATCAGGAACAGCAGGCCGATGGCCCCGATGGTCCACTGGTCGACCGAGCGCCACCAGCGCCCGAGCAGCGAGGCGCTGGGCGCCAGCGGCGTCGGCCGGCCGCCGAAGGTCATCTCGGTCATGCGCGCTCTCCCGACAGCAGGGCGGCGACGGTCGCGGCGAAGGCCGCGCCGCGCGCCTCGAAATCGCGGAACTGGTCGAAGCTCGCGCAGGCCGGGGACAGCAGCACCGTCTCGCCCGGCTGCGCCTCGGCCGCCGCCTGGCGCGTGGCCGCCGCGAGATCCGCGCACAGGACATGGGGCGTGTCGCCGAGGCTGGCGGCGAAGCCGGGCGCGGCCTGCCCGATCAGGTAGGCGCGCGCGATCCGTCCGAAC
>CAYVVK010000135.1:0-12017 GCA_964454855.1 uncultured Phaeodactylibacter sp.
GTTCGGAAAAATGGGGGTAAAGGACCAGCGGATAATTCGCACCGATGCTTCCCGCACCTTACTCATGGCCCGGCAGCAACTGGACGTCAACATCTTCCTCCTGCCCCGGATACCGATCTGGGACCTGGCGGGCGAAAAGGTGATCGTCGAAGAGTTGGGCTACCACCACAGTTACCTGGACGGCAGCCCCGTGAAGTTCGGCGAGGGGCCTCCGGCCGGAAACCGCGGATACCTGATCTGCCCACTCCAGTGGAAAGATAAGTTTCTGGCGGAGCTGCCGGCAATACTACCCTCATAATACCGCCGATAAGCCCTCAAATTATGGACTACTACGCCAAGCTGCTGCTATTTGGAGAATATACCATCATACAGGGGTCTCAGGCCCTGGCCATGCCACTGCCGCTCTACCGCGGGCGCTGGGCCTTTGGTGAGCCCTCCGGCCACTCCCTGGAAGATTTTGTCCGTTACCTGAAAAAGAAGGCGGCCGCTGGTGAGCTGGAGGCCGGCCTGGGGCTGGATGCCATGGAAGAGGAAATAAACCGCGGCCTGCACTTTGATTCCAACATTCCGATAGGCTATGGGGTGGGTAGTTCCGGGGCCTTGTGTGCAGCTACCTATGATCGCTACGCTATTGCTCCCATTAAAAGGAAGGAGAGCCATCGCTTTGCTGCGCTACGCCAGCAACTGGCGCAGATCGAGGGCTACTTCCACGGCTCCAGCTCCGGAACCGACCCCCTCATCAGTTCCCTCGGCCAGCCGGTGCTGCTTTTGCCCGGACAGCGGGCGCGAATCGTGGGCCTGCCTGCAAAAACAGAAGATACGGGCCATTTTTTTCTCCTGGATACCGGCCTATCCCGGAATACCGGCCCGCTGGTGGAGCGCTTTCTGCGAAAAGCAGAGGATGCCGCTTTCTCCAGGGCCGTGGAGGAAAAGCTCAAACCCGCCAATGAACAAGCCATTACCTACTATCTCTCCGGAACCCGTACCCGGCTCATGCCTGTTATGAAACAGATATCCGAACTTCAATATGAGCACTTCCGGGAGATGATCCCTTCTGCCTTCCGCCAGGCCTGGAAAGATGGCCTGGAAGGAGCACCCTATGTGCTCAAACTGTGTGGCGCCGGCGGGGGTGGATTTCTTCTCGGCTATAGCGAAGGAAGTCTGGAAAAGGAGTGGGAGCCGGGAAAATACCTGCCCTTGCCCAAAATTTAGAGAGCCTCCCGCAGCAACGGGAAGCTCCCCTTTTTCATACTAATCCAGTTTCTATAAAATATGAGAGTAGAGTATAATCAACGAATTACAGGCCAACAGTAGCCGGCCATAGGCGAAAGGTTTCTCGGGGAAAGAAGCGAATACGGGCGATGACGCTGAAAACAAGCGTTGATGCGTCGGAATTTTAGATAAGCCGGGTAGGTGAAAAGGCTCCTTAATAAATTTGAAGCCGCACCAAAGTTATAAATTTTATTTTTATCTGTCAGCTATTTGCCATTCATTTTTTCGTTTAGCATCTTTTGGCGTTTGGCCTGGCGAGACGGGAAACAGGACTTTGATGTCGTAGATAAATGTTATTTTTAGGGAGCAGGAACCAGTGGCCAGCCCGAGCCTCTGCCAGTATTCCTTATATTAGAGCCCGCTCGGCATCAGTGATCGTCCCAATTGTCAAACTAAAGATATGCCTCCCATTTTGGAAAACATAGCTACTTCCCGAACTAAAGAAGCCTTCCCGAAAGACGAAGTCCTTCACGATTACTTCATATGTGCCCTCAGCCGGGAAGTGAGCCAGTTGATCCGTAAAGAGGTGCTTACCGGAAAAGCCAAATTCGGTGTTTCCGATGATGGCAAGGAACTGTTTCAGGTCGCTCTTGCAAAAGTTTTTCAGAAAGGCGATTTCCGCTCCGATTACTACCGGGGCCACACCCTGCTCTTCGCCCTGGAGCTGGCTACCCCTGAGCATCTGTTCGCCCAGCTTTACGCCGATGCGGATAACGACCCCTTCTCCGGTGGCCGGCAGATGAACAACCATCACGCCAGCCCGCTGATCGATAAGGAGGGCGCCTGGCTGGCCCATAAGAACCTCTACAACCTCTCCTCGGATATTTCTACCACCGCCGGCCAGATGGCGCGCGGTATCGGCCTGGCCATGGCATCCAAAAAGTATCGGGAGTGCCCCGCCATCAGCGATTCGCCCTTCTCCCGAAAGGGCAATGAAGTAGTGTTCTGCAATATCGGAGATGCCAGCACCTCCGAAGGCCCTTTCTGGGAAACGCTGAATGCCGCTGCGGTGCAGCAATTGCCGCTCGCAGTTACCGTTGTGGACGACGGCTACGGCATCTCAGTGCCCAGGAGTGTGCAGACCACAAAAGGCAGCATCTCTGCCGCCCTGAAAGGCATGCAGGCAGAATCCGGCACCAATGGGATAGCCATCTACCACATCAATGGCTGGGATTATCCCGCCCTGTGTAAGGCCTACCGGGAAGGCACGGCCCTGGCGCGAAACCGGCACCTGCCCATCCTCTTTCACATCGATGAGCTGACGCAGCCGCAGGGCCACTCTACTTCCGGCTCCCACGAGCGTTACAAATCCAAAAAACGGCTGGCCTGGGAGAAAGAGTATGACTGCAACCGTCAGTTCAGGCAATGGATACTGCAGCACAAATACGCCAGCGAAGAAGCGCTCCGGAGCCTGGAAGCCAGGGCCCGCCAAGAGGCTAAGGCCGCCCGCGACCGGGCGTGGAAGGCCTGTAACGAGCCCATCAGCAAAACCTGGAAGAGCCTGCAGGCCGTGGTGGCACAGCTGGCAGAACAGGCCCGCCAACCGGAACGGGCACAGCGAATCAGCCACGAGTTCAAAACCTTGCACAATCCGGTAAGGGCCGATATCGTCAGCTGCATCCGGCGCCTGCTTTTCGCTACCCGGGGAGAAGACAATCCCGCCCGGCGGCAATTGCAGGGCTTTCTTCAGCCGGTGCGGGAAACCATGCGGCACCGCTATCACACCCACCTTTACAGCGAAACGGAACGCTCCGCCCTGAAAGTGCCCGTGATCCCCCCGGTATACACTCCCGACAGCCCGGTGAGGAATGGCTATGAGGTGCTCAATACCTTTTTCAACCGTGCGCTGGACAAATACGACAACCTCTTCGCCTTCGGAGAGGACGTAGGCAAGATCGGCGATGTCAACCAGGGCTTTGCCGGCCTGCAGGAAAAATACGGCGAAGCCCGCGTCTTCGATACCGGCATCCGGGAATGGACGATCATGGGGTACGCCATCGGCATGGCCATGCGGGGCCTGCGGCCTATTGCAGAGATCCAATACCTCGATTACCTGATATACGGCCTGTCACCTCTATCCGATGACCTGGCCACCCTGCGCTACCGCAGCAATAACATTCAGGCGGCGCCGGCCATCATCCGCACGCGCGGGCACCGCCTGGAAGGCATCTGGCATTCCGGTTCTCCTATAAGCGTGCTTCTGGGAGCGCTGCGGGGCATGTACATCCTGACGCCTCGCAACATGGTGCAGGCTGCCGGCATGTACCACACCATGCTTCTCTCCGACGACCCCGCCCTGATCATCGAATGCCTGAACGGTTATCGCCTTAAAGAAGCCTTGCCCGATAATATCGGAGAATATACCGTTCCGCTGGGAGTGCCCGAAGTATTGCGTGAGGGCGCCGATATCAGCCTGGTAACCTACGGTTCCTGTGTCCGGATAGCGGAAAAGGCAGCGGAAATGCTGGCTGAAGACGGCATTTCCATAGAGCTCATCGATGTGCAGACGCTCCTGCCCTTCGACCTCGAACACCGCATCGTGGAATCCCTGAAAAAGACCAACCGCCTCATCGTCCTGGATGAAGATGTGCCGGGAGGAGGCTCCGCCTATATCCTGCAACAAATACTGGAAGGCCAGAAGGGCTATCGCTGGCTTGATTCGGCACCCGTTACCATAACGGCCCACCCCCATCGCCCGCCATACGGGTCAGATGGTGATTATTTCTCCAAGCCCAATGCCGAAGATGTGTATGAGAAAGCCTTTCAGATGATGCTGGAGGCAGAGCCGGGAAGGTGGTTAAATGGTTAAATGGTTCCATTGTTTCCGGGGCATGGTTCGCAGCCTCTAAAGGGAGCTGGTTTCGCTTCCTGGCCGTATTTTAACTGCTGCTTTAGTAGACGCTCTGGGGAGCAGGGATGCGATTGTTTTCCGTGGGAAAGACCACCCTGGGCTTGAACTTTTTAGCCTCCTCGGCCTCCATCCAGGCGTAGGCAATGATTATGACCACATCGCCCACCTGTGCCCTGCGGGCAGCAGCGCCGTTGAGGCAGACCACGCCGGACCCTCTCTCGCCCGGAATGACGTAAGTTTCCAGGCGTTCTCCATTGTTGTTGTTCACCACCTGCACCTTTTCGCCGTCGATCAGGCCGGCGGCATCCATGAGGTCTTCGTCAATGGTGATGCTGCCAACGTAGTTGAGGTCGGCCTGGGTAATGGTTGCCCGGTGTATTTTGGATTTAAACCTTTGTATCATCATGATTTTGACGGAATATATTGTTTTGGCCACTATGGAATAATTGGTCAACTCCAACCAAAATTTTGGCCTTCGCTCATTAGAAACAAAACAATATTGTGGAAGGTTTTTGCCCCATTGAGCCCTGGCCTGGCCAGTTGCTGAGAACGCCCTCCGGAGCGCGCAAAGATAAGTAAATTTAGCTTTTGAGGACAATATTGTCGATCAGGCGAACCTCTCCCGCCCAGGCGGCCACACAGGCCACAATAGGCCCCGTGGCTTTAAACGTCTCTACCGGCTGTAGGGTGCGGCCATTGACGATCTCAAAATACTCGGGCTTCAGCCCGCTTTCCTGAAGCTCCGCGATGGCTTTTTCCGCCACCTGCCGGGGGGTATGCTTTTTCATCAGGCGGGCCGCCTTCTTCAGGCTCCGGTAAATGGCCGGAGCCTGCGCGCGTTGCTCGGCGCTCAGGCGCTGGTTGCGGGAGCTCATGGCCAGCCCGTCCTTCTCCCGTACGGTAGGCGACATTATGGCCTCAGTAGGAATGGAAAGGGTTTCCAACATATGGCGGACGACCAGAAACTGCTGATAGTCTTTCTGTCCCATGAACAACAGGCTGGGCTCCACGATGTCCAGCAGCCGCTTTACCACCTGAGCTACCCCCTCGAAATGGCCGGGCCGGAAGCGCCCTTCCATGGGTTGGGAAAGGCTGTCGAAATCTATGTTTACCCCGGTATCCATGCCCTCGGGATAGATCTCCTCCACCGGAGGCATAAAAACGGCATGGCAGCCCACTTTGTGAAGCATTTCCAGGTCCCTGGCAGGAGTGCGGGGATATTTCAGCAGGTCAGAAGCTTCGTTGAACTGAGTAGGGTTGACGAAAATGCTGCACACCGTACACTGCGTCGCATCTAAAGACTGGCGGATGAGAGAGAGATGCCCCGCGTGGAGGGCGCCCATGGTCGGAACGAAACCGATGCGCCGGTTTTTAGTCCGAAAACGAGCCAGATATTGCCTTAATGCGGGGGCGTTTTTAAAGAGATACATTTCAGTTATGCACGGATTTGCAACCAAAGCGCTAATATAGGCGTTTTTGTTAACAGACTATTAAGTTGAAGCCAAATACAGGAAAATCGGCGAATTTTTGCTAAATTTGCAGTCTTGTTCCTTGAACATTTGGAGAAATAGTTGTTCCTTAAATACTTTTTGTCTATGAGTAAAAAGAAAGTGCTGATCGTTACGCAGGAAATGCACCCGTATACTACGCTCTCTGAAATATCGAATTTAGCTAGAAAACTTCCACAATATATCCAGGAAAAAGGAATGGAGATCCGGGTGCTGATGCCTCGATTTGGCACCATCAACGAGCGCAGGCATCGCTTGCACGAAGTGGTGCGCCTGTCCGGCATGAACATCATCGTCGACGACGATGACTTCCCTCTGATCATCAAGGTGGCTTCCTTGCCCGAAGCCCGCATGCAAGTATACTTTCTCGATAATGAAGACTTCTTCCAACGCAAGCGGATCTTTACCGATGACGAAGGCGAACCCTTTGAGGATAATCCGGACCGGATGGTCTTCTTCTGCAAAGGCGTGATCGAGACAGTCAAAAAATTCGGATGGCCGCCTGATATCATTCACTGCCACGGCTGGATGACCAGCCTCATCCCGCTGTACCTGAAAACCGCGTACAAGAATGAGCCGCTGTTCCAGCACTCCAAGGTGGTCTATTCGGTTTATGACAGCTCCCCGGAGAAGTCTTTCTCCGAAGAGTTCGTCTCCAAGGCATCGATCAACAACCTGACGGAGGAAGACCTCAATGCCTATCAGAACGGCACCGGCGTGACGCTGCACAAAGGCGCCATTTCCTATGCCGATGCGATAGTACTGGGCAGCGAATCGGTGGCGGATGTCGTTAAGAAATCGCTGAATGGTACCGACAAGCCCATTTTGGAATACCCGGGGCCGGGCGATGAGGATGAAAACCTCGACGCCTACCTGGAGTTTTACGACTCTCTTTCTGCGGAAGAAGTAGAGGAAGAGAAATAATCAACAAATACCGGCAATATTAAAGCTTCTTGCCGGCCTTTGCCCCAGCCTGCCCTTTCATTCCTGGCAGGCTGAGGCATCCTCTTATAGCCATTGGTTTGAAAAGCGCTCTGGCGAAGCATTAATCCACTTCAGGAGCCCCGACAGCCTGCCTTTCGCCGGCCCTGCTCCTGTTCCCTTGCTTCCCTTTTTATGGATCGGCTTCCGGCAGCCGGCTACTGTTCAACGGTAGCCTGCCTGGCGGTGCAGCCCAATGTTAACCGATGGTAAAACAGACCAAGAAATTTATGAGACTGTCAAAAATCGTTACTTTCCTCACTATTTCTTCCCTGTTCCTCGCTTCCTGCTCCGACCCCACCCTGGTAGGGGCAGGCCTGCTGGACCAGGACCAGGCCGATGTGGGCTTTACGGATACGCTCTCGATCAGGGCCACCGCCATTGCGAGAGATTCCATCCGGACCTACACGCCCTTCACTTCCAGCCAGCTGGCCACCTATCTGCTGGGCAACTTTAACGACCCCGTCCTGGGCCGGTCTTCTTCCAGCATATACGGCCAGATATACCCGGAGAACAGCAGCCCCGATTTCGAAGGGGCCGTGCTCGATTCCGTGGTCCTCGTGCTGCCCTATGAAATCAGCAATTTCTATGGGAAACTAGAAGGAGAGGAATTCGGGCTGGAAGTATTTGAGATTATGGAGTTTCTCGTGGAATCGAGCGAATTTTATTCCAACCAGGAACTCGCCGTCGGCACTGTCCCCCTCGGAAGCGTACAGGCAACGATCAGCCTCGATACGCTGGCTTTTATAGATTATGATGACGGCGATCCCGATACGCTGAGCTTCCCCCACCTCCGGGTACCCCTGTCTGCCGAATTGGGACAACGGCTCATCGGCCTGGATTCCGCCGTTTACGAGAATGACAGCCTGTTCCTGGATGCCTTCCGGGGGCTGTATCTTCGCCCAAGTACGGAGAACGCCGGCATGTTAAGCCTGGATCTTCTTTCTGAAAATGCGGGGATTTACTTATATTACAGCGAAAATGACGGCGGCCCACAGCGCTTTCTGTATGATTTTGACATAGGCCCCACCGTTCGCTTCACTCATTTTGAACATGATTACAGCGGCGCCAAAGTGGAGCCTTACATCGGAAATTCCGATCTGGGAGACAGCCTCTTGTTCGTGCAGGGCATGAGCGGGCTGGAAATCAAATTAGAGATCCCCAATCTCGATGCATTTAAAGGCGCAGTGGTAAATAAAGCCGAGATAGAGGTTTTCGTCGCCAATTTACAGGAAGATGAGCCCGCTGCCTACCCCCCCGTGGAACAGCTGATCATTACTGCCCCTAACAGCCAGGGACAGCTGGTGGCTATTGATGATATCGAGATCATCCTGGCCCAGCGCCTCAGTTTGTCAGGCCTGTTCGGGGGAGTTCCTGAGGAAGGAACAAATGGCGCGCCTGTGCGCTATACAATGAATATTTCCACACACCTTCAGGAAGTATTGGAAGGTACCGTGGAGAACGAACTCTATATCCTTCCCTTTAGAAAAGCGGAAACGGCTTCCCGAACCGTTCTGTACGGAGCGAAGCACCCGCAGTATGGAGTGAGGCTTAAACTGGCCTTCACAAAACTATAAATCAATCCAAAAGCCGGCCAAACAGGAATTGATTTTTTTAACCACAAAAACCTATGAACCTATGTGTGGTATAGTTGCTTATGTAGGCCCGAAACAAGCCTATCCTATTCTGATCAAAGGACTGAAACGCCTGGAATACCGGGGGTACGACAGTGCCGGCATCGCCCTTATGAACGGCGGCCTTGAGGTCTACAAAAAGAAGGGCAAAGTCTCCGAACTGGAAGCTTTCGCTCAGGATCGCCAAAAGGTGAGCACCATCGGCATCGGCCATACCCGCTGGGCCACCCACGGCGCTCCCGATGACATCAACGCCCACCCTCACCGCTCCGGCAACGGCCGCCTGACGCTGGTGCACAACGGCATCATCGAGAATTACGCGCTCCTGAAAACCGCCCTGGAAAGAGACGGCCATACTTTCGAAAGCCAGACCGATACGGAGGTGCTCGTCCACCTCATCGAGGAGATACAAAAACGCGATGCCCTTCCCCTGGAAGAGGCCGTCCGCATTGCCCTTACCAGAGTTATTGGCGCCTATGCCATCGTCGTGATGGACAAGGAGGACCCCGACAAACTGGTGGCGGCCCGCAAGGCCAGCCCACTGGTCATCGGCATCGGCAAAGATGAATTTTTCCTCGCTTCCGACGCCACGCCTATCATCGAGCATACCAAGAAGGTCGTCTACCTGAAGGATGAAGAGATCGCCATTGTCAACCGCAAGGGCGAATTCCAGCTGAAAAACATTGGCAACGAAGTACAGACGCCTTTCATTCAGGAGCTCGACATGAAGATCGAAATGCTCGAAAAGGGAGGCTATGATTACTTCATGCTCAAAGAGATCTATGAGCAACCTACTACCATAGCCGACTGCATGCGGGGCCGCGTCAATGGCGAAACCGGCTACATCCGCCTGGGCGGGCTGGAAGAACACGCCAACCGGATCGCCCGCGCCCGCCGTTTCATCGTGGCGGCCTGCGGCACTTCCTGGCATGCCGGGCTTATCGGGGAATATCTCTTTGAAGACCTGGCGCGTATTCCCGTAGAAGTGGAATATGCTTCCGAGCTGCGCTACCGCAACCCTATTATTACCGAGGAGGACGTAGTGATCGCCCTTTCACAGTCAGGCGAAACCGCCGATACGCTGGCCGCCCTCGAACTGGCCAGAGAAAAGGGGGCCATGATCTTCGGCATCGTCAATGCCGTAGGCTCTTCCATCGCCCGGGTAACCGATGCCGGCTCCTACATCCACGCCGGCCCGGAGATAGGGGTGGCTTCCACCAAGGCCTTCACCGGCCAGGTGACCCTGCTGGCCATGATGGCGCTCAGCCTGGCGGAAAAGCGAGGCACCATCTCCAAGTCCTATTTTCGGCAGTTGGTGAGCGAATTGGCCAGCATACCCGATAAAGTGCAGAAGGTACTGGAATACGACGAACAGATTAAGTATATTGCAAGCGAAATCAAAGACAAACACAATGCCCTTTACCTCGGAAGAGGTTACAACTTCCCCGTAGCACTTGAAGGAGCGCTCAAACTAAAGGAAATCTCCTACATTCATGCGGAAGGGTATCCTGCCGCGGAAATGAAACACGGCCCGATCGCCCTCATCGATGAACAAATGCCGGTAATTGTTATTGCTACTAATAAGAGCGCTTACGATAAGATCACCAGCAACATACAGGAGGTTAAGGCCCGAAAGGGAATGGTGATCGCCGTAGTCACTCAGGGAGACGAGGCCATCAGCAAAATGGCAGATTACGCCATCGAGATCCCCGACACTGAAGAACCCCTTACGCCACTGCTTTCGGTAATCCCATTGCAACTGCTCTCCTACCACATCGCTGTGATGCGTGGCTGCAACGTGGACCAACCGAGAAACCTGGCTAAATCTGTAACTGTAGAATAAGTAAAATTTCAAATATGACCGACCCGAATAACATTGGGATGGAGTACAACTCCAACCGGGAGGACCTGATCATTCCAGAATACGGCCGCAACGTGCAAAAGCTGATCAACTACGCCAAAGGCATCGAGAACGATGCCATGCGGCAGCAGTTCATCGAAGAGGTCGTCGACCTCATGCAGCAGATGCACCCGCAGGCCCGCAATATTGATGACTATCGCGAACGCCTGTGGAAGCACGTCTTCCGCATCGCCAACTACGAACTGGATGTCACTCCGCCCCATGGACAACCCAAACCCACACCGGAAGACAGACAGAAACGGCCCGACCGGGTGGACTACCCCGTCGTGGAGGCTAAATACCGCCACTATGGCCACAATGTGCAGCAGCTCATCAAAAAGGCCATCGCCATGCCTCCGGGCCCCAAGCGCGAAGGCTTCGTGGCTACCATCGGCTCCTACATGAAGCTGGCGTATAATACCTGGAACAAGGAACACTACGTCAGTGACGAGATCATCAAGGAAGACCTCGAGAACCTCTCCAACGGACAGCTGTCCATAGATGAAGATGCCTCGATAGAAAACCTGGGCGGTTCCGGCCGCCGCCGCAGTAGCAGCAGCAGCAGCAAGCGTTCTTCCGGAGGCAGCAGCAGCGGCAAATCGCGGGGCCGTAATTACCGGCGTAAGAAATAGAATAGCGGAACGACATGGCATTTGATGCTTTCGAGGTGACTGGGGGCACTCCGCTTTCCGGAGAGATCGTACCCCAGGGGGCAAAGAACGAAGCACTACAGGTGCTCTGTGCCACCCTGCTGACCGATGAGCCCATTGTCATTTCCAATATTCCCGATATCCTGGATGTCAACCGGCAGTTTGACCTGCTGCGCGGCCTGGGCGTTTCTATCGAGGAATTGGAGCCTGGAACCTTCCGTTTCCAGGCTCATAGCCTCAATACTGATTTTTTCGAATCCGGAGAGTTTCGCAAAAACGCGGGCCGCATCCGGGGCTCGGTCATGCTGATCGCGCCCCTGCTGGCGCGCTACGGCAAGGCCATTCTCCCCAAACCGGGAGGAGACAAGATCGGCCGCCGCCGCCTCGACACCCACTTCCTGGGCCTGGAGAAACTGGGCGCAAAATTCACTTACGAGCCCGAGAATCACCGATACCTCATAGAGGCCTCCCGCCTGAAAGGCACCTACCTGCTGATGGACGAAATATCAGTCACAGGCACGGCCAACGTACTGATGGCTGCCGTCCTGGCGGAAGGGACAACGGAGATCTACAACGCGGCCTGTGAGCCCTACGTACAGCAACTCTGCCTGATGCTGAACCGCATGGGGGCCAGGGTCTCCGGTATAGGCTCCAACCTGCTGGCCGTTGAAGGCGTGGAACGCCTGTCGGGTACCGAACATCGCCTGCTGCCTGATATGATCGAGATCGGGAGCTTCATCGGCCTGGCGGCCATGACGCAATCGGCCATTACCATAAAGGATGCCCAGGTAGACAAACTGGGCATCATTCCCCGCGTTTTCGAGCGCATGGGCATAGCCCTGGAGTACCAGGGAGACGATATCTTCATTCCGCCACAGGAAGAATACGAAATACAGACCTTCATCGATGGGTCTATTATGACCATTTACGATGCTCCCTGGCCTGGCTTTACGCCCGACCTGATGAGTGTCGTCCTGGTGGTGGCCACTCAGGCCAAAGGCAGTGTGCTCGTCCACCAGAAGATGTTCGAAAGCCGCCTGTTCTTCGTCGACAAACTGATAGACATGGGAGCACAGATCATTCTTTGCGACCCGCACCGCGCCACTGTCATCGGCCTGGGGCGGCGGCATCAGTTGCGCGGCATCGAAATGTCTTCTCCCGATATCCGCGCCGGGGTGGCGTTGCTCATTGCGGCCCTGTCGGCAAAAGGGAAGAGCATCA
>CAYVVK010000136.1:0-12013 GCA_964454855.1 uncultured Phaeodactylibacter sp.
CCAGCAGTTGAACAGCTAAAATCTGCGTCCTCTGTGTTAAGTTAACAAAGTAGTAGTAAGTAGGTGGACAGATTTAAAATATGCTCCGTTCGCGAGCGTCTCTACCTGGCTACGCTGGTAGACAGGCCTGACGTGATGCAGCTTTTTCGAGCCTGCCTGCGCTGATACTTCGGCAGGCAGGCCTCTGACTCGACTAAACATGATTGGCTTGCACAAGTCTGCATGCCTTCGCAAAGGCTACGGCAGCCGGGGAGAGACTTGGGTGATGCCGCATCGCCCGTACGGGCTCGCGAACAGGAGATTTTGGCAATTTAATGCTATTATTAGAGCCAAAAAGAACTTCATGCTACGCAGAACCTTCCTCCGCTCCGGCGCCTTTGCTCTTTCCGGCTTTGGCCTGGGCCTAAATCCGTTTGCTCACTGGGCCAGATACAAAGACGTGGTCATCGGGCACGGCACCCACCGTTATAAGGTAGGCCTCAACTGGGGCGCCCTGAACGCCAATTTCTACCCGGTAAAGGATTGCCATGAGATGGTGCAGGATTCCCGGGGCCGCATCGTTTTGCTGACCAACCACACCCGGAATAACGTGATCATCTACGACAAGGCCGGCCAACTGCTGGAGGTATGGGGTACGGATTTCCCCGGCGCCCATGGCCTGACGCTGCAGGTGGAAGGCGGGGAGGACTTTCTCTACATTACGGATACGGAGCGCCACGAGGTGATCAAAACCACCATCGACGGGAAAGTGGTGATGGTGCTGCCTTTTCCGGAAGCGTCGGGCAAATACGAGTCGGCGGAGCAGTACCTGCCCACCGAAACGGCCATTGCCGGCAACGGAGACATCTACGTGGCGGATGGCTATGGCCTGCAGTACATCCTGCACTACAACGCCAAGGGAGAATTGCTGAATGTTTTTGGTGGAAAAGGGGAGGGGGAAGCCCATTTCAACAACGCCCATGGCATCTGCATCGACAGCCGTTTCCCGGAGGAACCCTGCCTGCTGATCACCGCCCGGCAGCAGAATAAGCTGAAGCGCTTTTCGCTGGAAGGAGAGTATTTGTCCACCATAGATCTGCCCGGGGCCTACATTTGCCGGCCGGTCGTTCACAGAGAGAACGTCTACCTGGCCACCATCTGGTCGGGAGCGGGCGATTCGGGCACGGGCTTTGTCTCCATTCTGGATAAGGACAACCGGCTGATATCGGCGCCGGGAGGCATAGAGCCGGTGTATGAGCACGGCAGCCTGCGCCCCATGTATCAGGCGCTGAAGCTCTTTCAGCACCCGCACGACGTATGTGTGGATGAGGAGGAGAACCTGTATGTGGCGCAGTGGAATTCCGGGCAGACTTATCCGATTAAGTTGGTCCGGGTGTAGAAACCTGCCGGGTTTGTGGGCTGGAAATTCTGGGCTGAACCCGGCAGCGTTTTATCAGAGATCCGGGACACAGCGCCTTTGCGTTGCTTCTGACAAAACTCTTCCAGGTTTTTTAAACACTGGGAGGTTTCGGCCGCAATCGGTTTGGTGAAATGCTCAAACGTTTGGGATGTTTTTCAATTTTCATCTGTAATTACCTTGCATGGTTAAAAGATTCGCTTTTCCGACTATTGCTTTCTTCATTTTACTCTTTACCGCCAGCCAGGAAGCAGCAGGGCAGTACACGCCGGCAGCAGCCATTCAGCTGGCGCCTCCGCAGTGGAAGGCCGATTCCCTGTTTTTTATGGAATCCGCTCGCCTCAGCCTGGCGCTGGATCTTCCGGAGGTGGAGCTGCGGTATGCTATTGATGGCAACCCTGTAGATCAGGGCAGTGCTGCGGCTTTGAGATTTCTGGAAATTCCAATCCTGCCGGGGGAGTATGAGGAGCTGTGGGTGCGAATTATTGGTTTGCCTGGGATTCCGGGCTGGCATATGGGTAGCGGGGCGGTGCCCTGGTTGTTTTTGGATGAGGTGGTGGTGAGGTGAGTGTCGGTTTAGGTTTGTCAAGTTTTTGAAAACTTTACAAACCTAAAACCCCATGTTGGAAAAACCTCAGAAAGGCCAATGGAAAAGCCGGTGAAGACACCAACGGGCAGTTCCTCTCCACGGACGAAGGGGGTAATTCGGAGCGGTTCATATTGCCCCTGTTCATTCAGGCGATAAGGAAGCACAGTGCCCTCATGAGGATGGACGGCCCAGTATTCCTTCACTCCGGCGTGCTGATAAATATCATATTTGTCGGTCAGGTCTATCTGGGAAGTACTTTGGGAGAGGATCTCAATGATCCAGTCGGGCGGCCCGCTGCAGCCACGCTTATCGATCTTTGCCGGGTCGCAGATGATGCTGCGGCCCCGGCGTTTGAAAAGCTTGGTCGGGATGGCCGGGTTACCTGCAGTGATCCGGTAAGGGGGAGATACAAAAACCCGCAAAGGGCTAAGCCCTGTAGGCTACCCTTTTGCATTCCGTCCCTTCACTCGAGCAAGCTCGGCTCGGTACAAAATACAAAAGGGCTGCTGCGTAACCGCAGCAGCCCTTTGCTAACTTTTGTCGGGATGGCCGGATTCGAACCGGCGGCCTCACGCCCCCCAGACGTGCACTCTAACCGGGCTGAGCTACATCCCGTCTCTGTCCGCCGAAGCCCGTATGGGCGTAGGCGGGTATCTCCGGCAATTGAAAGACAAAAATGGGGGTTGGTTTTTTCAATCGCGGACGCAAAGTTAAGAAACCTCATGTTCAAAAACAACCCCTCCCCGGGGAAAAATCCTCATGGCAGATAATGCTTTTCCTTATCCACTGATTCCCTGGCCCTAAGCCTCCCTTTTCGGCTATGAAATCCAGCAAAGTATTTTGTTTCCTCAAAGATAAACGTTTATTTCACGTTTATAAGTTTCATACATTATCTTAAAAGCAGCATCAGCCGGTGAAGACTGAATAGTTACAACCTCCTTAAAACAACGAAAGGGCCAACTATGAACTTTGCAACGACTGACCTCATTGTATTCGCCGCCTGGATTCTCTTTATGATGGGCTTCGGCATCTGGATCTCCCGGCAGGGCAGCCAGAAGACCACCCAGGATTACTTTCTGGCCTCCAAGGCGCTGCCCTGGTGGGCGGTGGGCGGCTCGCTGATCGCCTCCAATATTTCCGCCGAGCAGTTTATCGGCATGGCGGGTTCGGGCTATGTGGTGGGGCTGGCCATTGCTTCCTACGAGCTCATGGCCGCTCTTACGCTGGTCATCGTTGCCAAATATTTTCTGCCCATCTATCTGGAAAAGGGCATTTACACCATGCCACAGTTCCTGGAGGAGCGCTTTGACCACCGGGTGCGCACCGGCCTGGCCATCTTCTGGGTACTGCTGTTCGTTTTCGTCAACATCACCTCCGTACTTTACCTGGGCGGGCTGGCCCTGCAAACCATCATGGGCATCCCGTTGCTGGCGGGCATTATCGGCCTGGCCATATTTGCGTCCACCTTCTCTATCGTAGGGGGACTGAAAGCGGTGGTATGGACGGATGTCATACAGGTAGTGGTCCTCATCGCCGGCGGGCTGCTGGCCAGCGTGCTGGTGCTGCAAGCGCTGGGCGGCGGCTTTGTGGCCGGCCTGGAAACCCTGTACCAAAAGGCGCCGGAGAAATTCGACATGATCCTCAGCAAGTCCAATCCGGAGTATATGAACCTGCCGGGCATCAGTGTGCTGGTAGGCGGCCTGTGGATCGCCAACCTTTACTACTGGGGCAACAACCAATACATCATTCAGCGGGCACTGGCCGCCAAGACCCTGAAGGAAGCCCAGAACGGCACCGTTTTTGCCGGCTTTCTGAAGCTGCTGCTGCCGCTGATCGTCGTTATTCCCGGTATTGCTGCTTTTGTGCTTGGTGCTGATATCAATAAGCCCGATGAGGCTTACCCCTGGGTGCTGAGCAACTACGTACCCATCGGCTTCAAAGGCATGGCTTTTGCCGCCCTGATCGCCGCCATCGGCTCTTCGCTGAGTTCCATGGTCAACAGCGCGTCCACCATTTTCACCCTGGACATCTACCAGCCCTTTTTCATGAAACGGAAGCCCGGAGACCGGGAATTCATCGACGCCCACGAGCAAAAAAGCCGCTTGCTAACGGATCTGGAAGAAGGCCATCTCGTACGGGTAGGGCGCATTGCGGCGGCCATGTCTTTAGTACTGGGTATCATCGTGGCTCCGCTGCTGGGCAACCTCGACCAGGCCTTTCAGTATATTCAGGAGTATACCGGCTTCATCAGCCCGGGGGTAGTGGCCATCTTTTTGTTGGGCATGTTCTGGAAGCGCACCTCCACCAACGCTGCCTTAGCGGCGGTAATCCTCTCCATCCCCTTATCGACGGCCTTTAAGTTTTTATGGCCCACATTGCCCTTCCTCGACCGAATGGGACTCAGCTTCCTCATCCTGGCGGGCATCATGATCGTCATCTCCCTGCTGGAAAACAAAGGAGCGGACAAGTACGCCATTCACATTGAGAAAGGGCTGTTTAAAACCGGGCCGATATTCAATATCGGAGCCTTGGCAATTATTGGGCTGCTGGCGGTGATCTATGCGGTATTCTGGTAGGATAGCCGCCAAGGCATTAAGGGTACTGGACTGCCTCCCGGCCCCGGTACGGGCCCTTCCGGGCTTGCGCCGGTTTGGTATTTTTTTTTTGCCATCAAGGCACGAAGGGCCACGAAGAGTAGAGCGCTTCAGTTCGTTTTCGGCTGCGATGAAGCTTCCTGCCCCCGCCCGGCGATAGTGAATTTTTGGTGTCTTTGTGCCTTCGTGGCTAATCCCTCCGAGCCGCAAGGCGAGCCCAGTTTTTTGCCGCCAAGGCACTTAGGGCACGAAGTTGTTGCGGTATCCGTGGGCCTGGCTCGAGCGCCATTGATTTCCACATCACAGAAAGCTTTATACCCGAAACGCCTGAAAGCGTTTCAAGCTCTACTGCCGAAGCAGTAAACTAAACCTGTCTGCCTACTTCAGTAGGTGGCCACAACAATTTAACAATTTAACAATCTCCTCCGAACGCTTGAGAATAAAGCATCCGAAGCTCTGCGGTCAAAGCAGTATAAATAAACTAACTCTGTCCATCTACTTACTTAAACTCTATGTCAAAGCCCTTCTCCAGCAGTTCCCGGTACATTTTCTTGTCGAAGCGGTACTGGTAGGCGCCCTTTTTGGAGGTCGACTTGTCTTTGGTATCCAACTTTTTCAGCAGGCCGGTGGCCAGTATCTTCTTGCGGAAATTACGGTCGTCCAGCGGTTTGCGGTAGATCTCCTGGTAGAGCTTGAGCAGGCTGGGCAGGGTGAATTTGCCGGGCAGCAGTTCAAAGCCGATGGGGCGGTGGCGGGCCTGCCGGCGCAGGTGTTCCAGCACGTCTTCCACCATCTGGTGGTGGTCGAGCACCAGTTCCGGCAGAGCATCTACACTGAACCAGCGGGCGTTATGGCCTTCGATAAGCCGGACATCCGGTTCGTCCTTCCGGATGAGGCTCCAGAAACTGATGGAGATTACGCGGTCGCCGGGGTCGCGCTCCAGGCGGCCGTAAGCCCGGTGCTGTTCCAGGAAAACGTCTTTCAGGCCGGTCAGTTCATGAAGCACCCGCCGGGCAGCATCTTCCAGGCGTTCTTCCTTCCTCACAAAACTGCCGATGAGCGACCACTGGCCTTTAAAGGGCTCCACCTCCCGCTCGAAAAGCAGCAGTTTCAGCTTTTCCTCCCGGGTATCAAAACCTAAGATGATGCAGTCCACCGCGACCAGCAGCCTGTCAGAGCCATAGTAATACCGGTTGGTCAGTTCGTGATTTTCCATCGCAATGCATATGATTCCCAATATTAGAAAATTAATCGTAATATTTACAGTTATACAGCCCGGAAAACAGGCTCCAAAGTGCAAGGCAGCCCGTTTTCCGGGCCGTAAGCGGCGGCGGCGGGGAGGCCATTAAAAATTTCCCATCGGTTCTTTCTCATGCCTCTTTCTTTTTTTTATCTTTGCATTCGCTCCGAAAGAGGGTGATTAGCTTCCCGCTTCCTGCGAAGCGGGAGCCTGCTTGACAGGCATCAAATTAAATTAGGGTGATTAGCTCAGTTGGTTTAGAGCGCATGCTTGACAGGCATGAGGTCGGCGGTTCGAATCCGCCATCACCCACTACTTTCTCTCATATTACTTCGAACCGCTGGTTCGAGCACGCAGTACACGACCGCAGGGAGTAATCCAGTATCACCCACTATTCTTTCCTTTTTCCATTCCCGTAACGACTGGCCATTGCATGGTATTAACAGGTGAAGTAACTTGATCGTATTATTCACCCACAAAACGTTTTTATCATGGCAAGAAAACTAGTAACCCATTACGCGGTCTTCCACGATGTGGGAGGCGCCTCGGCCATCAATTTTTACTACCAGGGCGGCGGGGCGGATACGCTTAGCGGGCTGAGCATCGACGAGGCTCGTTATCTCATTGACATTCTGCGAAACGAAAAACCGGTTTCCTATGACCACGACAGAAAGCGGATCTCTACCTATTATCCGGAGCCGGTTGGAGAAAACGAGTAAGCTATGGCACGGAAATTAGTAAAGAATTACGCAGTCTTTGAAAATGTGGATGGCGCCACTTCCATCAACTTTTACTACACCGAAGGAGGAGCCGATACGCTAAGCGGCCTGTCTTCGGAAGAAAGTGCGTACATGATCGACATCCTGCGGAACGAGAAGCCGGTCTCCTACGACCACGAACGAAAGCGCATCTCCACTTATCACCCGGAGCCTGTCGGCGAGGCCGAAGGCGGGTTTCTGGAGCCTTTCTTTAACCTGGAGTACTGGTTGAACCAAAGGCCTTACATCCGGGATTTCATCAATTGGGAACTGCCTGGGGGCGCCAGCTACAATTACCGGAACTGGACGGTACTGGAGAAATCCCAGCTCACCACTTATTATTACCGGATTCTCAGGCACCTGGGCGCCGGGCTTTCCGCCACACCTACCCTCGCGTCCACGCCGGGGCCCTCCGATGTAGTGTCGACGGCGTTGAACAGAAACGTGGCCTGGGAATATTACCTGGCGCATGTCGCCCAGTCACTGGTAACGGAAGCGGATATCCGGGTCAACTGGCGGATGCAATCCTACTCGGATGACGAAAAACGGCTGTTGCTGGACAGCAAGTCGCTCTTCGCCTGGAACAGCAGCAGGAACGCCTATGTCATTTCTTTTGATCTGGGAGCCGCCACCCCCGGAGACCCTTATCGAACCTACACTTTCCTGCTGAACAACAACCTGCTGGGCGCTTCGCGGCTGGACACGGTCATCCGCCTGATCGACTGGTGCCGGCGCATGGTGCATTTTACAGGGGGCTGGGAAGCGTCAAACATCTACGATCAGTGGCAGTACTACGGCTTTCCTCCGGTAGAACGCATCATTAGCGGCACGCCGGTATTGAGCAGGCCGGGAGATCCCGGCCGCCACCGCACAGGAGGCTGCTGGGGCACCACAGGTTTTCTGCGGGCCGTGTTGAGAACGGTGAACATACCTGTAGAATTGGTGACAAAAGCAGGCCACGCCCTTCCTCACTTCATCTCTGAGCGCAGATACCTCTCGCACGGAGACGACCCCTACAATCAGCTATTCGGGCCCGAGCCCACCATCCCCGCCAGCCGCCTGCCTATCAACCAGGCAACCTTCGACAGCTGGTTCGGGCCGGGAGTTTCCCATCTGGACCACATCGGCCGGCAAACCCGGGAACTGGCATTGGAATTTCTGCCCAATTACGTGCTGAGAAGGCACTGCGAGGATCTGGCCGCCGGCAGGGGGCATGCGGAAAGCCGGGTGTTTGAGATCTTCGAGAGGAACTATACCGTCGCCCAACTGGAAGGCATGAACCTTTGGGAAAGGATAGAAGACAAGATCGACTCCCTGGGGGGCTGCGGCATGATCCCCTGAAATGAAGCTCCCCGGCAAAGGCGAAATGGAACGGGAAATAGCACATGTCAGAGAATGGGCGAAAGAGCAGTTCGGGCAGTTTGAACAGGGGTATTTCATCGGGCCCTTCATTGCCCCCAATACCGACGAACTGATGCGGGATGTGGGATACCCTACGCATCAGGCAGGCAACCCCTTTACGGAATACTTCGGGCGCTTCCTGCCGCGGCGGTACAAGGGGGCTTTTAAAAAATGAACCACCGCCCGCCTTTTCCCGTATTAGGGATAAAACATGCTCGTCATGGACCAATCGCTCGGTAAACTCATCATCTACGGCGGCCTCATCCTGCTGGCCGTCGGCCTCATCGTGTATTTCTTCGGCGACAAACTGGGCTGGCTCGGTAACCTGCCCGGCGACATCCGCATCGAGCGGGAGAATTTCCGCTTCTACTTTCCCATCACCACCATGATCATCCTCAGTATTTTACTCACCCTGCTCATTAACCTGATTCGCCGCATGTTGTAGAAAGTTTTCCACATTTTGTGGATAATTAAAAGTGGGCTGGCTGTGCAAAAGTGCGCCGAGGCCCTTACTTTTATCGTCAGCAAGACAGCAGGAAGCGATTTCAGGCAAGCACAGTGAGCAGAGTTTTTGGAAGGGGAGCCAACATTCCCCAAGCTATCTATTTTCTCCCAGTACAACTCAGTCGCTGATCTCAGGCACCCGCAACAAAAACTGTTTTACCGGGCTGATAAACCTATTGGCCTGCTCGGAACAGGGAATCAATATGAGAAAACTTTGTTGTTAAACTATATATACCTTAAGGAATTATGGAGACACCGTCAGTTAAAAATGGAACTGCTACCAAGAACCCGAAAACATACTCTTTTGAGGAGGCCTTTCAAGCTTCCATAAAGTATTTCGATGGGGATGAACTCGCCGCCAATGTATGGGTGAGTAAGTATGCGCTCAAGGACTCCTACGGGAACATTTACGAGCGTACGCCCGATGACATGCACCGCCGGCTGGCTGCGGAGATCGCCCGCATCGAGCAGAAGTACCCCAACCCCCTGTCTGAAGAAGAAGTGTATCAGGTGCTCAAAGGCTTTAAATACATCGTGCCCCAGGGCAGCCCCATGGCGGGCATCGGCAACCCCTATCAGATCTCTTCCCTGTCTAACTGCTTCGTGATCGGCAGCGGGGCCGACTCCTACGGCGGCATTGCCAAGGCCGACGAAGAGCAGGTGCAGCTCATGAAACGCCGCGGTGGAGTAGGGCAGGACCTCTCTCACCTGAGGCCCAAGGGAACGCCGGTGATGAACAGCGCCCTGACTTCTACGGGCATTGTCCCCTTCATGGAGCGCTATTCCAACTCCACCCGCGAAGTGGCACAGGACGGCCGCCGCGGCGCACTTATGCTCACCGTTTCCATCAAACACCCGGATGCCGAAGGCTTCATCGACGCCAAGCTGGAAAGAGGCAAGGTAACCGGCGCCAACGTCTCCGTGCGCATCGACGATGATTTTATGAAGGCCGCCCTGGCGGGCAAGGAGTATGTCCAGCAGTACCCCATCGACGCCAAGGAGCCGGAAATGAAGAAAAAGGTGGATGCCGCCAAGCTGTGGAACAAGATCATCCACAATGCCTGGAAATCGGCGGAGCCGGGCGTGCTGTTCTGGGATACCATTATCCGGGAATCGGTGCCGGATTGCTATGCGGATCTGGGGTATCAAACCATTTCCACCAATCCTTGCCTTACCGGAGAAACGCTGGTCGCCGTAGCCGATGGCCGGGGCCATGTGCCCATCCGGCAATTGGCGGAAGAAGGTTTGGATGTACCGGTCTATTGCCTGAATGATAAGGGCCGCCTGGACATCCAGGCCATGCGCAACCCGCGCATCAGCGGATACCGGAAAAAGATCTTTAAGGTGACTCTCGATGACGGTTCGGTGATAAGAACCACTTCCAACCACAAGTTCCGCCTCAAAAATGGCAAATACCGGGAAGTGAAAGGCCTGAAGCCGGGAGATAGCCTGATGATACTTACCAAATTTCAGGGGCCGGTGGTCAATGAAGAAAAAAGGACGCAAACCGACTACTGGTGGTTCAATGACGGGAAGTTCAAATCGACGAAGTCTGAGCACCGCATGATCGCTTCCTTCCACCATAAGCAGGAAGTCAAGCCTGGACAGGTAGTACATCATGTGGATCATAACAGCCTGAACTATGAAAACCTGGATAATGACCCACGGCTTGTCCGCACCCTCGCGAAAGCCCGTAGGCAAGGATATCGGGCTGAAGTTACCGGTAACATCGTAGCCGTCCAAAAAGAATGTGAGCACTGCGGACAGGAGTTTAAGGTGGACTATCACCGGCGGGAAATCGCCTACTGCTCCTTTGAGTGCCTCAACAGCTATATTAATTCGGATGAAACCATCCGGGAAAAGAGAGCGCAGTCCGTTAATGCCGCCTACCAGGAAAAAGCAGCGCAAAACCGCCTGGAGCAGCTGGCTGTTTTCACCAAGCTGAAATATGAGCTCGAACGGGCTCCCTTAATGAAAGAATGGGAAGCAGCCTGTAAAGAAACTGACGTGCCGTTCCGGGTAAAAACCAAGCATGGTTTTGACTCCTGGGAAGCGCTCAAATCAGAAGCGGAATTCTTCAACCATCGGGTCAAATCAGTCGAGTTCGATGGCTATGAGGATGTATATAATGGAACGGTAGATAAGCATCATAACTACTTCGCCGGTGGTTGGGCGTCTGAAACCAACGATGGGAAAGCAAAGTTTGTGTATCTCAACCAGAAAAATTGCGGGGAGATCCCCTTGTGTCCGTATGACAGCTGCCGCCTGCTCGCCATCAACCTATACAGCTACGTCGATAACCCCTTCACCAAAAAGGCGAAGTTCAACTTCGAGAAGTTCGGCCAGCACGTGCAGTATGCCCAGCGCATCATGGACGACATCATCGACCTCGAGATCGAAAAGGTAGACCGCATCCTGGAGAAGATCGATAAGGACCCGGAGCCGGAAGACATCAAGGCTACCGAGCGGCAACTGTGGGAAAAGATACACAAGGCCTGCACCCAGGGCCGCCGCACCGGCGTGGGCATCACCGCGGAAGGGGATATGCTGGCCGCACTGGGCTACCGCTACGGCACGGATGACGCCATTGACTTTTCCGTCAACGTACACCGTACCCTGGCCGTCAACGCCTACCGCTCTTCCGCTACTATGGCGGAAGAACGCGGCGCCTTCCCCATCTACGATTCCGAACGCGAAAAGAACAACCCCTTCATCCAGCGCCTGCGGGAAGCCGACCCGGCCCTATACGAAGAAATGCTGGCCAAGGGCCGCCGCAATATCGCCCTGCTGACCATCGCCCCCACGGGCACCACCAGCCTGATGACGCAGACCACCTCGGGCATCGAGCCGGCCTTCCTCATCAGCTACAAGCGCCGCCGCAAGGTGAACCCCAGCGATAAGGATGCCAATGTGACCTTCATCGATGAGGTGGGCGACCACTGGGAGGAATACAACGTCTTCCACCACAAGTTCATCACCTGGCTGGAGGCTAATGGCTATGATGTAAAAGAGACCCGGAGGATGACTAGCGAGGAACTGCAGCCCATTATCGAAAAATCCCCCTTCCACCGCGCCACCGCCAATGATGTGGATTGGGTGCAAAAGGTGAAAATGCAGGGCGCCATTCAGAAATGGGTGGACCACTCCATCAGCGTGACCGTAAACGTACCCGAAGAGACTTCCGAGGAAATGGTGAAAAAGATCTACCAGACTGCCTGGGAAGTAGGTTGTAAAGGCTGCACCATCTACCGCGATGGCTCCCGCTCCGGCGTGCTGGTGTCCGATTCGGGAGGCAAGGACAAGAAAGAAGCGCAGTTTCAGGAAACCATGCCGCCCAAACGGCCGGAGGTGCTGGAAGCCGCCGTGGTGCGCTTTAAGAATAATTCCGAAGACTGGATCGCCGTCATCGGCCTTTATGACGGGCGCCCCTACGAGATCTTTACCGGCCGGGCGGAAGACATGTTCAAATTCCCGGATTACGTAACCAACGGCTGGGTGATCAAAAACAAGGATGAAGAGAGCCATAACCGC
>CAYVVK010000137.1:0-2824 GCA_964454855.1 uncultured Phaeodactylibacter sp.
CTCTGCGGCATTTCGGAAAGCGCCGTGAAAATGCGGCTCTGCCGGGCCCGCAACCGGGTATTGTCGCTGTACCGAAAACAGGCTGTGGCCAACTGATTAAAGAATAGTCTAATCGGGCATAATGAAAAAAGCACTTAGTGTTCTCGTACTGACTGACCACCGCAACCACAACGACAGCAACTCCATTTACGCGCTGTGCACAGAGTTGCGGAGGAACCCAGATATCGGTGCCGTGCACGTCGCCAGCCGGGGCAATGCGGCCAACGACGACTTTTTCTACCACTTCACCAGCACCAGCGTGCGGGCATGGGCGTTGGACGGAGAGATGAATTTTGGCGATGGCGCTTACCGTTTCCAGCAGGAGACCGTTCCCGCCAACATCGGGGAATACGACTGGGTATGGCTGCGCCTGCCTCGCCCCATTCCCGACGGTTTTTTTGCATTCCTTCGCAATACCATTGGCGAGGAACGCATCTTCAACCGCCCTTCGGGCATTGAAGAGACCAGCAGCAAGTCCTTCCTGCTGCAGTTTCCGGAGTTTTCACCGGCCATGAAACTATGCCGGACAGTGGATGAGGTTTGGGATTTCCAGGAGCAGTTCCCCATAGTCCTCAAACCTCTGCGCAATTACGGAGGCCGGGGCATCGTGAAAATGCACCGGGGCAAGATATACGACAATCACAGGCGCATTGCCTTTCCCGACTACCTGCCCGTGATGGAGCAGGAGTTTGCCGCCGGCGGATACCTGGCCATGAAGTACCTCAAGAATGTCAGCCAGGGGGACAAACGCATCATCGTCGCCAATGGCGAAGTGATCGGCGCCGTCCTGCGCATGCCGCCCAAGGGCTCCTGGCTGTGCAATGCCGCCCAGGGCGGGCAGGCCATTCCCGCGAAAGCGGATGCCCGGGAACTGCTGATCGCCGGCCACCTTTCGGAAGCCCTTTTGCCGAAAGGCATCGCCATGTTCGGCATAGACACCCTGGTGGGCGATGACGGCCAACGCGTAGTGTCAGAGGTCAACACCCTGAGCATCGGCGGCATCAAACCCCTGGAGGACCTTATGGGGCAGCCACTGGTGCGGCGCACGGCAGACATACTCGCCCAATACATGCTCCATGCCGAAAGGCCGGCCTTTCAGGCACAGCCTTCTTCTGTCGCTTAGGCCATCGCGCTGATTTTTTAAACCTGAAAAAACGATGCAGGTGACAGCTGGCAAACAGTTGTCACCTGTATTCGTTTTACAGGCAGCCCTGTTCGAAAAAATGCTTATCATTCCATTTCATTCCAAGCCCGTTTTATAGTATACTGGGCCCTATTTAACCGTCTAACACAAACGCCAGGACAACGTCATCATCGGCCTCAATAACATTTACTACCTCATCCTTACCGGCGCCGTCATTATGACTCTTCTGGGCTATTGGGGAATAGACTTCTCGACGCTTTTCACCACCCTCAGTATCGTCGCAGCGGCAATAGAGGAAGAGGCTGTACATTATTTATACAGCCTCCCGAAAAAAGACAAATTCAAGTAGCTTTTACCAGTGGCTGCCCCCTTCGGAAGGGCTGACACACCTATACCAGTTGGCCTCGAGATGTCAGCCACCGTTTAGGTGTCTGCCATCAGTTGCCGGTGAGGCCCATGATGATGGGGGTGATCGCCAGCCCGGAAATGATCAGGAGGCCGAGGATGAGCATAGCCATGAGAAACCAGAAGGCTACGCGGTCTGCTTTTTGTGGTTGTGTTGCCATGTTGTGATAATTTTTTAGGTCTCCGGAGCCCTTTCCTTTCTTTTCGATGTTTGCCATCCTGGGAAATTAAAGATGTCTGCCATCAGGCTCGGGGATAATGCTATGACTGAGCCTCTGTTTTCCCGTCACTGTTTTTTAGCTACTTTTTTTTAGATTTACTACCTTGGCAGAGGCAAACAAAACAAAAACCTGAACCCCATGAGGAAAAAAGACGAAGACAACAAAGTATTCCGGATAGGCATTGCCATGGCCGGAGCGGTTTCGGCAGGCGCCTATACGGCAGGAGTCATTGACTATTTACTGGAAGCCCTCTCCAAATGGGAGAATAAAAAAGAGGACAATAAAGCCCTGATCCGCAAATACGGCGGCATCCCCAAACCCGGAGAGCAGCCTGAAGACGAGAAACCCTACGATTACAGCATTCCCATGCACGATGTGGTCATCGACGTGATCGGCGGTTCTTCCGCCGGGGGAATGACCGCAGCCATCACCGCCCTGGCCCTTTATGAGGGCATCCGGCCGATCAACGACATCAACAACCCCAACAAGGAGGACAACCGCCTCTACGATTCCTGGGTGAACCTCAACGACGGCCCCGAGACGCAGAACCAGACGCTGTATCAGATGCTCAGCACAGATGACATCCAGGAGAAGGGCAGAGTCATCTCCTTCCTCAATTCGGAGCCCATCGACGCCATTGCCAACCGCGCCAAACAGCTGCGCCGCATCAGCCAGCAACTGCCGGATTACATCTCCAAAGAGCTGGAGGTCATCCTGACCATTACCAGCCTGCGGGGCATACCCATTTCCGTCAATTTTTTCGATGAGGAAAAGAAAGGAGAAATTGCCGAAGAACCGCCCAAGCCGGCCCACCGCATGAGCCTGCACAAGGGCATCGCCCACTTCCGGATCAACCCGGATGCCGGAGGGCCCCTGCCCGCGGACATCCTCCCGCTTGACCCCCGGGAAGAAGTACACGTCAACTCCCTGTTGGAAGCCGCCAAGGCCACCGGCGCTTTCCCCCTCGGCCTGGCGCCCCGCCACATACAGGGCCTTTCCAAATCTTACATCGAGG
>CAYVVK010000137.1:2834-11972 GCA_964454855.1 uncultured Phaeodactylibacter sp.
CCCGCCGCATGTTCGGTAAAAAGACGGCAAACAACCAGTATGAGCCGGCTTCCAACCATCTCATCCACATAGACATCGCTGAGGATCAGTTCAGCTTTTACGCGGTAGACGGAGGGACCGTCAATAACGAACCCTTCGGAGAGATCATACGCGTATTGGAGGAAAAGTGCCGCTACGATGAGGAGAAGAACCACGCCGTGCTGATGATCGACCCCTTCCCCAACTTTAACCAGGAAGTGGAAGACAGCCCGGAAAAAACGCCTTCCGTCCTGGACCTTGCGCCTAAAGTGATCGGCGCCATCCGCGGGCAGGCCATGATCAAGGAAAGCGACCTGGTAGACGGCCTTTCTGATGACCACACCCTGCGCATGATCTTTCCCTCCCGCCGCCATGCCGACGGAGAAAAAGACCCCTACCCCATTTCCTGTGGTTCTCTGGATGGCTTCGGAGGCTTTTTCAGCCGCGAATTCCGGGAACACGACTTTCAGCTGGGCCGGAAGAACTGTCAGAGCTTCCTGCGCAACTACTTCTGCATCTCTATTGACAAGGCCCAGGAGATGTCGGTATTCGAAGGCTGGGATGCTGAAGATGAAAGGCACAAACGGTTCTACAGCCCCCCTGTCAACGGCTATCCCATCATTCCGGACGTGACCTATTACCCGGAGGGCTACGAAGGCTACAAAGACCCCGCTCCCAACTATCAGGACCAGCCCATTCCCACGCCGGAAAAACACTCCATACCGCCCCAGAAGATCTTTGACCTGGAGAGCAAGGTTCACCACCGCCTCAAGACGGTCTTCCTCAACCTTTCGCTCGGAAACCCGGAGGGCCGGCAGGAAAAAGCTTCCCGGAAAAGTGAAGAGGACCTGCGGATAGAAAGAGAAGTGAATAAGATGATGGACAGGCGCTTCAAGAGCTCTGCTCTCCAGCAGCTCATCAACCGCACGGTCATCAGGCTGGTCAAATGGGCCTGGTTCGGCTTCCTGGCAGACAAGGCCGCCGGCTTCGCTACCCGGCAGGTGATCCGAACGATCCTCCTGGATTTCTACAAACGGGGTATGCTGGAGGAGAAAAATTTCAAAAAATAGGCCACCTGGCACAATAGCGGGCTGCCATTCTACATTCTTTTTATTGCCCGGCGGTAAGCGGCCGGGCAATAAAAAGAATGTGATGATGCGGTATCTCCTTATACTGGTATTTTGCCTTACGGGCCTGGCGGGTTTCGCACAAGCTTCCTTTCAGTGGGGCATGGAAGCCTACCCCAATTATTCGCACCGGCGGCTGATCGCCCAAACCGGCCTGACCCAAAAGCAGATCCAGGAGTTGGAAAACCGGGAAACCGGCCGCTTCTCCTGGTCGGCGGGCGCCTTCGTACAGTGGAAGGGCCAACGCGCCGGCTTTCAGACGGGCCTGCGGTTTGCCGACAGTGGCTACCGCAGCGTCAGAATGCCCCTCACTGCCGACGATACTCCTCCGCAGGGCGCTACCGCCAAACGGGAGGAATACCAGAGCCTTTTCATCGAAGCTCCGGCTGAGGTGCAGTTCTATCATGAGCTGAGTGAAAAGAATGAATTCTTCTTCATGCTGGGCCTATCTATGGCATACAACCTCGCCAACCGGAACAAAACCATCTATTACACCGGAGAAACCAACCAAGTGGACGTTACTACTCCCGACAAGGAAGCGTTCTCCAACGTTCACTACAGCTTCCTTACCGGCATGGGCTGGGAGCATCACCTCAGCGAGGGATTTACCATGGTGCTGCAGCCTACCTTCCAGTTCTGGATGAGCAACCTGCTGGTGGAGGCTGATGTCAACCGCAGCCTCTACTCGGTGGGGCTACGGCTGGGGGTAAAATTTTAAATACGATCACCGGGCTGACCTAAAGGCCTAATTTTTCCTTTATCTTGCTGGAGTCTTGTTTGGTATGATGGATCTCCATATCAGAACTTCTAGCTTATCTTCCTGGATTCTATAGACAATACGGTAAGACCATATTAAAATGCGCCTGTATACAATAACTTCATCATTCAGGCCATTCGCGGGGCCATTGGATTCAGGGTTTACGGTCAGGCCTGATATAGCGTCCAGGAGACCATCTCGTACTTTTTCGGCTGCTTGCAAAGATCCCGTCTCCTTGATATAATTATAGATGTTTCGTAAGCTACTTTTAGCCTGAGAGGTTATTACCACTTTATATTTTACCATGAATCCATCTCTTTTTCCAGCTGTTCAAGGGTTACATACTCTCCTCTTTCATATAAAGCCCAACCAGACGGGCCTGAGCCGCAAGCACGTCATGGAGGCCTGCCACGCCGCCCTGAAGCGCCTGCAGGTGGATTACCTCGACCTCTTCTTCTGCCACCGCCCGGATAAGAACACCCCCGTCGAGGAGACCGTCCGGGCCATGAACCACCTCATCCAACAGGGCAAGATCCTCTACTGGGGCACCTCCGAATGGTCGGCCCAGGAGATCATGGAAGCCCACATGGTGGCCCAGAAGCTCAACCTCATCGGCCCCACTATGGAGCAGCCGCAGTACAATATGTTCCACCGCGAAAAGGTGGAGGTGGAATTCAGCCAGATCTACAAAACCGTAGATTTGGGCACCACCATATGGTCGCCCCTGGCCTCCGGCGTACTCACCGGCAAGTACCTCGACAAGTTCCCCGAAGATACCCGCCTGGGCATGGAAGGCCTGGAATGGCTCAAAGAGAGCCCCCTCACGGAAGAGCGCCTCAATCGCGTGCGGGAGCTGGAGAAGCTGGCCAAAGAGCTGGATACCAGCATGCCCAAACTGGCCATCGCCTGGTGCCTGAAGAACCCCGACGTGAGCACCGTGATCCTGGGCGGCTCCAAAGTGGCGCACCTGGAGGAGAACCTGCAGGCGCTGGATACGGTGCCTAAGATCACGGAGGAGGTGAATGAAAAGATCGAAGGGATATTGGATAATAGGCCGGAGCATCCGGCCTTCTAAGAGGCTTTTTAGAAAAATATCGCCACACCCATCTTAACCGCTGAGGAAGGGCCACCTTGGTAATACCCGTGTCCTTTTTGCTGATAAGGACGAGAATGGAGAGATCGACACCTCCGGCAATGAGATCATCCAAGAGAACCATTATTACCCTTTTGGCTTGTCCCACAGCGGGCCACGGAAGGCCAGCCACCGCCAAGCGCCTCGCAGGCAAGGCTGGCTCCCTCAACAGTGTAGAGCAGTCCGTTGCGGCCTCGCTTAGAGGGCTCGTTGTCATAGGCCCAGGATTCTCCGGGAATGTAAAAGTCCAGGTTTTCCACCAGCCATAGGTTTCCATCCGGCATTTTTTTCCATGGGTATGCCGCTCCATCGGGATCTTCCACAGTACCCTCACATAGGCAGGCTTCATCCTTTTGACAACTATTCGAAAGGGTTAACAGTAAGATGGCTAAAAAATATCTCCAGGAATTTTTCATAAGCAGGATATTTTGGTAAAAAAAACACCTTTCGCGTAAATGTCAACAAGGCCAGCCTTCAATACCTGTGAGGAATTTCGAAAAATAATTATCAAAACGCAATGGCCATGTGCGAAAAATGTAACTTTTTCCAGAATTTGTGTAACGCTTCTTAGAGTAGAAGAGAGAACCTTTATACTGTCAAATTTTAATAAAAAATGAAAAAACCGCTAAGATGAAAAAGTTAACGCTGTATATGATGACAGCCCTCATGTTGTTGTCCTTTGTGCCAACACAATTGAGCGCAGTGACGGAAAGAACTTCCACTTCCGCGCCTTTGAATAAACCTGTTGAATCGGCAGAAGCTGAGGCCTTATTGAACAGACTGAAAGAGATCGACGCGATAGATAAGTCAGAGTTGAGCGCTACTGAAAAGAAAGAATTACGGAAAGAAGTACGCTCGATAAAAAAGGAATTGAGAAAAATTGGCAATGGCGTCTATCTTTCTGTCGGAGCCATAATAATTATCGTCCTTTTGGTGATCCTTTTGCTTTAAGATCATAGACACGGACAGAATGAGAAATTGGAAAACAGTTATTTATGGCGCGCTCTTATTTAGTATGACCGCCTGCGGTGATCAACAAGATATGGTGCCCGGAAATGGCAGGCTAGGCATGGCGGACTGGAATTGGTTGCTGATCGCGGCCAGTTTAGGTATTGGGGCCCTTCTCGGGGATCTATTGGCCAGAAGAAGGAAGTAGTAACAATGCAAACCGCAGACCGACAGGAGATAGAAGAAGCTAAGAAGGCCGCTATTGAAGTGCTTCATAATGCCCGCTCTAGTCCGAAATATGTAAAAGATGTAACTTTTTTCAGGATTCGTGTAATGCTTCTTTTAACAGAATAGAGGATCTTTGTACTATAAATAAAATACACGCCAAAATACCAAATGATCAATTGTAAAGGGGGACAAACATACTTGAGATCCTAATTCGTCACAAAGCCTGTTCAAATATGAATTTGGTTTTGTGACTATTTCTTCTCCTTTTAATTTAATATTTTAAATCAACTACCATGGGTAATCTACTTTATATCATCGCAGTCATATTAGTTATTGGCTGGCTTATCGGTTTTGTCGGCTATAGTGCCGGAGGCCTGATCCACATCCTGCTTGTCATTGCAGTCGTGGTAGTACTGCTTAAAGTGATACAGGGAAAAAGAGTTCTTTAAACAAAAAACAATGCAAACAAAAACAATAGCCATCGTACTTATTGCCATTGGAGTAATTATGATGATATATACTGGATTCAATTTTGTGACTACCGAAAAGATAGTCGACATAGGCCCACTTGAAATAAACAAGGATAAGAATCACTTTGTCCAGTGGTCCCCCGTTATTGGTGTATTATTCATCGTCGGAGGCATTGTAGCTTTTGCGATTAACAAAAAAGTCCGCGTCTAAAAGATTATTGCGACGGACATTTATTTTTCTATTTTCAAAAACATCAATATGCCTATTTTAAATATTTTAATTTTACTGGTTGTTGTGGGTGTTATTCTCTGGCTTGTAAACTCCTACATCCCCATGGACAGCAAGATCAAAAGCATCCTGAATGTAGTGGTGGTGATAGCTGTTATCATTTGGCTGCTTCAGACGTTCGGCATTTTGGATTCCTTGCAAAACATGTAAATAACTGTTCCGCAACTGCGGGAATAAAAAAATCTTCAAATGAAAAAATCAATTCTGGTACTGGCACTATTCAGCCTTGCTGCCGGCGCACTGACCATAAGCTGTGACAGCCCTGCCCAGAGAGTAGACAATGCAGAGGCCAAGGTTACGGAAGCCAAAGAGGATCTGGCTCAGGCTAAGGAGGAATACCTGGAAGATATCGAAAATTACAGGCAACAAACGGCAGAAAAGATTGAAGCCAACAATCAACGCATCGCCGATTTGAATGTAAGGATCGAAAAGGAAAAAGCGGAAGCCAGGGCCGAGTACAAAATTAAAGCCGCTGAACTCGAACAGAAAAACAAAGACATGAAGAAGAAACTTGAAGACTACAAGCAGGAAGGCGAAGACCAATGGTATACGTTCAAGGCTGAATTCAACAGAGATATGGAACAGTTGGGAGTTGCCCTGGAAAACCTGGTCAGTAAAGACAAAAACTAGTAATTGAAAAAAAGCCGCTTTGGGCCATCTGTCTTTCCTAGAACCTGAATGTCTTATCCCTTGTGAACAGAATAGCCGATGCCGCCCTGAAACCATTCAGGGCGGCTTTTTTTTGCCAGAATAAACCTTGTTCTGCCTCCGCCGGCGCCCGCACACAAGGCGCCGTATGTTGCCAGTACGCACAATATCAATAAAATGAAAAATGAGACCGGATTAAATGTTGAAGAAGTGGTTTCAGGCTCCTTTCAAACCGTCATTTCAAAAAATGGCAGGGAAACCCTGTGCACGCCTGAAATTTTATTCCTCACTTCCTACCCTCCAAGAGAATGCGGCATCGCAACCTATTCACAGGATCTGATAAAGGCGCTCAGTAACAAATTCAGCGATTCCTTCTCTCTCAAAGTTTGCGCACTGGAATCCGGGGATCTCATTCACGGCTATCCGGATGAAGTGAAATATACACTTAATACGAATGATCCCGCCGGGTATCTTGAAACAGCCCGCGCCATCAACGACGACGAACGCATCGGAGCCGTGGTGGTGCAGCATGAATTTGGATTCTTTCATAATGCCGGAGAAGAGGTTTTTCTGCCCTTTTTGTACCGGCTCGTCAAACCGGTAGTCGTCGTTTTTCATACTGTACTGCCTCATCCGGCGGAATCGCTGAAGGCAAAAGTCCGGGATATAGCGGCACCCTCTGCGTCCGTTATCGTGATGACAAAAAATTCGGCGCAGCTATTGAGAGAGGATTATGGCGTGCCCCCTCAGAAAATTGCTGTCATTGCGCACGGCACCCACCTGGCACCGCACTTGGACAAAACGTTCCTGAAAGATAAATATGGGTTAACCGGCAGGAAAGTCCTGTCCACTTTCGGCCTGCTCAGTTCCGGAAAGGGTATAGAAACAACGCTGGCCGCCTTGCCAGCCATCATCAAATTAAATCCGGATGTGATATTTCTCGCCATTGGAATAACGCATCCCGGCGTGATAAGGTCGGAAGGCGAAAAATACCGGGACATGCTGGAGGAGAAAGTTACGGCATTACACCTACAGCAGCATGTAAAATTTATCAACCGCTATCTTCCTTTGCAGGATTTGCTGGAGTATTTGCAGCTTACCGATATTTACCTGTTTACTTCCAAGGACCCCAACCAGGCGGTGAGCGGCGCCTTTTCTTATGCGATGAGTTGCGCCTGCCCGATCATTTCCACCCCTATCCCGCACGCGCTGGAAGTACTGCGCCAGGATACGGGGATCATCATTGATTTTCAAAACCCGCAACAGTTGGCCGACGCCGTGAATCGCTTAATGAGTGATGAGCCTTTGCGAATGGCGTTCAGCTCGAACATCCTGCAGGGGATAGTTCCAAGCGCGTGGGAAAACTCAGCCATTGCTCACGCCCGGCTGCTCCAGGGTATTGTTGGTTACACCAAAGGGGAAGACGCCCCGGCGGAAGATACGAAGTCCCAATTTCATCAGGCCCCGAAAATATCTCTCCGGTATCGTTTGCCGCCGATCAACCTGGCGCATGTAAAAAAAATAACCACTGATGTTGGGATGATCCAGTTTTCAAAGATCAACCAGCCTGATATCGATTCCGGTTACACCCTGGATGATAATGCACGGGCGCTGATCGCCATGTGCATGCACTATGAGTTGACAGGTGATGAAGAGGATGTGGAATACATTCGCACCTATCTGGATCTTATAAAGTACTGCCAGCAGCCCGAAGGATATTTTTTGAATTATGTGGATCGGGACGAAAAGTTCACCGATCAAAACAATACCGTCAACCTGGCTGACGCCAATGGAAGAACCATCTGGGCATTAGGGTATTTGCTTTCCAGGCGCGCTTTTTTGCCGGAAGCATTGATCGCAACCGCTGAAGGCGTCCTGCAGCAGGTACTGCCCCGGATAGAAATGCTGCATTCCACCCGCGCCATGGCTTTTGCCCTGAAAGGATTGTATTACTACAACCTCGGAAAAAGATCAGCCCAAAACTCCAGCCTGATAAAGATCCTGGCGAACAGGCTGCTTCAAATGTACCGCCATGAATCGGAGCTGGATTGGCAATGGTTCGAAAGTTACCTGACCTACGCCAACAGCATATTGCCCGAAGCAATGCTGCTCGCCTGGCTGGAAACAGGGAACCAAGACTATAAAGATATCGCCCTGTCTTCATTTGATTTTCTGTTGGCCCAAACATTTAATCACAACGGCATAGAAGTCGTCTCCAACAAAACCTGGTTGCACAAAGGGCAGAAAGCAGGCCCGTTGGGCGAACAACCCATTGATGTGACCTACACGATCTTAGCCTTAAGCAATTTTTACGATGCTTTCCGGGATGAGGAATATGGTAAAAAGATGACAACAGCATTCAACTGGTTTTTAGGGGAAAACCGTTTACACCAAATCATTTATAACCCCTGCACCGGCGGCTGTTATGACGGGCTGGAGGAAACGAATGTGAACCTCAACCAGGGTGCCGAGTCAACGGTATGTTACCTGATTGCCCGGTTAACCATGGAACAGTATGAAAATGAAAAGTAAAACCCCTAAGGGCCCAGAGAAGAATAACTTCCCCATTTGATACGGCTCTTTTTCCGCCAGGCTGCGTTGCGGGATCGGTTACGTAGCGCCACTATGCGCCCTCCCCGCGCCTTACCTGACGAAAAAATAGCTCGCCTGAAAAGAGGAACTTATTTTTCTCTGGCCCCTAAGCCTGTAGCCGTCATTGTCGCTCATCCCGATGATGAAACCTTATCGGCCGGCGGAACAGCCATTGGATAGCCTAATGGTTCAGCGGGCGCACTTATCTGGAAATTATGCAACTAATTTTCAAACTTGTGCAATGCCGGCAATACTAAAACGGACTATCTTTAATTACAATCATTGAGAAAGGGATCAGTCGATAATGCAATAGATCGCTTTATCTTCTATCCATCACAATGGGTGTTACAATATATTCTTTAATTAACTTTTAAAACAAAAAATCATGCGTACAGAAAGAGTGTTATTAGGTTTATTGGCAGGTTTCGCTGCAGGCGCTGCATTGGGAATCTTGTTTGCACCGGATAAAGGTTCGTCAACGCGAAAAAAAATTGCTCAAAAAGGCACTGACTATTCCGATGCGGCAGGAGAAAAATTCAATGAACTTGTCGTCGGCGTTACTAATCAGCTTGAAGCAGTCAAAGAAGGGGCCGCCCACATGGTTGGAAACGGGAAGGAAAAATCTAAAAAAATGAAAGCGAAAATAACCACTGCGTTAAGCTGATTGGATAAAGTAATTGAAATTTTATGAACAATTTATTCAGAGGGCTTAATACTACTTTGTTAACTTAAAAAAAGCCGCGTAGCGGCGACGGAAAATAGCCTGGAGCGACAGCTCCAGGATCTATTTAGAGAGGATTAGGGAGCGGCATAGCTGCGACAGAAGACAGAAACTCTGCCGCAGCTACGCCGCTGAAACCCCGTTGTACAATTTGATCCTGGAGCTGTCGCTCCAGGCTATTGTCTATCGCCGCTACGCGGCTTCATTT
>CAYVVK010000138.1:0-9310 GCA_964454855.1 uncultured Phaeodactylibacter sp.
ATCAATCTATTATAACACCAACTACCTGTCAATTAATTAACTCCCAAAGCACTAATACCCCCCAAAATACCGCCGGAAGAACCACTCCGTAGAAAGAAGCAGCAGCAGGGCGAAGAACAGCCACTTCAGGCCGATCACCGGGCGGGCCTTCGAGGTCTCATAGATGACCGGCTTCACCGTTTCTTTTTGCTGCAGGAGGTTTCCCAGCGCTTCCATCTCATCGGGGTACACCAGCTGGCCGCCGTACTTTTCGCTTAGCAGGCGCAGCAGGTTGTGGTTTGCGGCAGTTTCGTAAGACTCCAGCTGTATGGGCTGCACGCTGAACTGCCCGTCGTAGGCAAAGTTTTCGCCATTGTAGAAAACAGAGGCCCGGAAGCTGTAGTTGCCTACCGGTAAAATGCCGGCATTAAGGCGATAGGCATTGCCCACCCGGTTGAAAGTAAAGTTGTATTCCTGGCCTTCGCTGTTGGTGATCACCAGGCTGGCATCCGGCTCATTGACGAGCTCGAAGCTCTCGTTGTAGAGTTCGGCGTCAAGATAAATATTTTCGTTCTCGTTGAAGATGTTCTTGCTGAGGCTGACGCGGAAACGCCGCTTGTCCTCCTTCAGGCTGAGGTATTGCACGATCTTGCTCATCAGTTCATTGAATATCTCATGGTTCTGATGCTGCATGAAATCGAACAGGCGCCATTTCCAGATGCCTTCTCCGGCCAGTACGCCCAGCTTGGCATCTCCGGCGGTGCCGAGCATCAGCAAGGGGTAGCGGGTGTCCACTTTGCCGATGCGCTGATAGAGGAGTTCCTGGCCATCGCCCGTTACGGAATACTCGCCGAAGGGCGCCAGCAGAGGCGGAAAATTGGTAAGTTGTTCCCGCAGAGGCTCACTCAGGGTAAAGAGATTGAAGCCATTAGCCACGCGCGCCTGCACTTCATTGGTGTTATCGCCACCGGTGCGGATGGAGAGGAAGGGCTGCAACTGGTTGAGCCGTTGCAGGTTCGTCTGTGTGCCGACGATGAACAGGTGGGAAATATCCTGCTGCTGCAGGGTATTGATGATGCCGCTGGCGTCATTGCTGCGGCTGGGCAGCTGATGCAGGATCACCAGGTCAAAGGCCGCTACATTCTTCTGCAGTTGGCCGATGTAGGCCGTTTCCAGCTCGTAATTCTTGTTATTGGCGATAGCCTGCTTGATGGCGGTAATGTCGGGATGCGGCGAATTGGCCAGGATCAGGATTTTCTGGCGGGCATCCAGCACATCCACAAAAATATCCTTGCTGTTGTTGGCGGTGCTGGCCTCTCCCTCTATCGGGCTGAGGGCAATGCGGTACCGCTGTACCCCCGGCTGGCTGGCGTCCAGGATAAGCTCCCGGGTTTCGAAAAAATCATTGCGGTTTATCTCTACGGGCTCCTGCTGCAGGCGGCGCAGCTCCCCGGCCTCCACCTTGTAAACCGTCAGGCGGCTATTGGCTCCGGCGGCGTTTTCCGCAGCGATATCCACCTGTACGCTGAACTTATCACCCAGATAAGCAATGCGGTTGTGAAAGGCGCGTTTGGCCACCAGGTCGCGCTGTGAACTCGTATCGCCCAGCGCCACGGTATAAACCGGTGCGCCCAGGCGGGCGCCGATGTACAGCGGGTTGCTCCCCTCATTGTAAATGCCGTCTGTAGCCAGGATGACCGCACCGAGATTCTGGTTGCTGTACAGGCCGTATATGGTGGAGAGCATATCCGAGATATTGCTCACCTTGTCGGTAAATTCGTAATTGATGCCTTCCCGTACCTCGCTTCCGAAGGCGTACTGCTGAAGGTCGTACTCTTCCTCCAGGCTTTGCGCCAGTTGTTGCATCCGGGCCTGATAGGCCTCGCGCTCAGCCTCGCTCATTTTGGCAACCACGGATTCCGACTCATCCTGTGCCAGCACCACCACCGGCTTTTTCACGTCTGTGACTATACTTTTGAGCAGCGGGGAGAGCAGTAGAATGGCAATAAGCGAAACGGACAGGAAACGAAGGCTGCCCAGCGCCCAGTTGAGAAAACGGGACTGTTCGCGAAAAGTATCATCCCTGAAATAAAGGAACAGGGCGTATCCCAGCCCGAGCAACAAGCAAAGTATGATGTACCAAGTAGGATACTGAAAACTGATATTGTCCATGTAGGTTGATTAATTTCTGCTTCCTCGCCTCAGAGCTTGTTTGGAGAACAATCATTAAGCCGCAAAATATCTCATTTCAGAACACTATAACAATTAAAACGGCGATATTGTCGAAGCGAAGGGCCAAAATCCCGAATTTGCAATAATAACTGATTTTTCACCGGCCATCGGAGCCCATCGTGTTACGATTTTGTTAAAAAGGATCTCTATCCATCCAAAAGTTCTTTTTTTCGTTAAAGTTAGGTATTCGAAAAGCACCCTTTCCACCTGTACATTTGTTATTAATCGAAAAGCAAGTTTCGGCTTATGAAAAAGATCGGCATCATCCTTCTTCTGGCGTTTATGGCCATGCAGGCCAGAGCAGCCTATATACTGATTCCCATGGACGCAGAGTCCCAGAAAAACCACCTCAAGGCCTACGGCATCACCTACTGGGTGCTGGCCGGGGGCGCAGAGGCCTGGTGGCTGCTCAATTACCGGGGCGGCAGCTTCGCCTTTCCCCACAACCGGGTATTTGAAAAAGAATGCCTGACCAGAGGGGTAAGCTATGAGATCATACCCGATGGCCAGTTCAACAACATCCTGGAGGAGATCGCCAACCCGGAGGTGAATATGGAGGCCATGAAGCTCGAAAAAGCACCCAAGATCGCCGTGTACACCCCCGACGTCAACGCCAAAGGAGAAAAAGTACAACCCTGGGACGATGCCGTGACCCTCGTGCTCACCTACGCCGAGATCCCCTATGAAACCATCTACGACAGCGAGGTGATGAAAGACGAATTGGTCAAATACGACTGGCTGCACCTGCATCACGAAGACTTCACCGGCCAATACGGCCGCTTCTACCGCTCCTATCACAACCAGCCCTGGTACCGGGAAAACCAGCGCCGCATGGAAGAACTGGCGCATAGCCATGGCTTCGAAAAAGTGTCACAGCTGAAACTGGCCGTGGTGAAAAGGATTAAGGAATATGTGGTGGGCGGCGGATTTATGTTCGCCATGTGTTCCGCTACCGACACCTATGACATCGCCCTGGCCGCCGAAGGAGTGGACATCTGCGCTGAGATGTACGACGGCGACCCCATGGACCCCAATGCTCAGTCTAAACTGGATTTCAGCGCCACCTTTGCTTTTGAAAACTTTCAGCTGTCCCGAAATCCCCTGGAATACGAGTATTCCACCATCGACCACAGCCGCGGCCGCAATGTCAATCCCGAACAGGACTACTTTACGCTTTTTGACTTCTCCGCCAAATGGGACCCCGTGCCGACCATGCTGACCCAGAACCACACCCGAACGGTGAAAGGCTTTATGGGCCAGACCACCGCATTCAGCAAAGAGTATATCAAATCGAACGTTCTGACTATGGGAGAGAACAAACCCGCCCAGGAGGCGCGTTATATACACAGCAATTATGGCCAGGGCTTCTGGACCTTCTACGGTGGCCATGATCCGGAGGATTACCGCCACTACGTGCATGACCCGGAAACCGACCTGAACCTGCACCCCAATTCTCCTGGCTACCGGCTGATCCTCAATAATGTGTTGTTCCCGGCAGCCAAAAAGAAAAAGCGTAAAACGTAAAATCCTATGCCAAACCGATTCAGAATTTTCGTGTGGCTGGCGCTGCTGGCCCTGGGTTTTTTCGCCGGCGTAGCCTGGAAAAACAAGGACGCCGACACCCGCGACAAAGCCAGAACCGAAGTGGATACCGTGTCCGCCGGAGAAGACGGCGCCTTCCCCACGCCTGCAGCCACCAGCCTTCCCGGCGCCCGGGAGGCCACGCCTGCCGATGGCCTCACCCCGGAGGAGCGGGCGACCATCAAACTCTTTGAAGGCGCAGCCCCCTCCGTCTGCTTTATCACGACCTCCAATGTGCGCAGAGATTATTTCACCCGGGATATTTCCGAAATACCCCGCGGCTCCGGCTCCGGCTTCGTCTGGGACCTGGGCGGCAATATCGTCACCAACTACCACGTGATACAGGGGGCCGACCGCGCGACCGTCACCCTGGCCGACCGCTCCACCTGGCAGGCCAAACTGGTGGGCGTAGCTCCGGAAAAGGACCTTGCCGTACTGCGCATCGACGCGCCCCGTAACATCCTCACCCCCATTCCCATCGGCACTTCTGACCAACTGCTCGTCGGCCAGTCGGTCTACGCCATCGGCAACCCCTTCGGCCTGGACCAGACCCTGACCACCGGCATCGTCAGCGCCCTCGGCAGAGAAATACAGTCGGTGGCAGGCATTCCCATCCGGGACGTCATACAGACCGATGCCGCCATTAATCCCGGCAATTCCGGCGGGCCGCTGCTGGATTCCTCGGGCCGCCTCATCGGCGTCAATACCGCCATTTACAGCCCTTCCGGCGCTTCCGCCGGCATCGGCTTTTCCATACCCGTAGATGTGGTGAGTTGGGTGGTTCCCGAACTGATCGAATACGGCGAGCTTAAGCGCCCCTCTCTGGGTGTAGAACTCGCGCGCCAGCAGATCGTCAGCCGGCTTGGCCTGCAAGGCGCCCTGGTCATCGATGTGATTGAAAATGGCGCCGCTGCCCGCGCCGGCATCCGCCCCACTACCCGCACCCGCGACGGCTCCATCCGGCTGGGTGACATCATCACCAGCCTGGGCGGGGAAAAGATCACCTCCAACAACGACCTCCTCCTGGCCCTGGAAAATTACCAGCCCGGAGATGTGGTCACGGTAAAGCTGCTGCGCAACGGCAATGAAGAGACGGAAGTACGGCTGAAGCTGGACCCGCCGGCTAATTAGGTTTGGGCGCGGGCTGTAAATCGAAAATCCGAAATCGCTCAATCTTCAATGATGCTGATTCAGGATTTTGGCATTCAGGGATTTAGGGTTTTGCCATAGGGCGGAGCCCGCCCTATGGCACCACCCAAACCCCCTTCCACTCTCCATCTTCCCAGGAAAAGCGCGCCCGCTGATGGCCCTCCTGATGCAGATGCAGGCATTCCACTTCTTCTACAGTACAAACCACCACCATAAAATTGGGAAAGGCATATTCGGTTTCCGCCGGGCTGATGCCGGCGGCCCATTTATCCGGCAGCCCGTCAGAAGAAATCGGAAGGGGCATGCCCGGGCCTTTTTCGGTGGCGTAGTTCTTTCGCCCTTCCACCGGGAGGCGATTCCAGAGTTTTCGGGCCAATTCATCTTCGGTATGCAGCGCACCCCTTCCCCGCATGCGGATCTGCACCTTCTTTCTTTCGTCCCAGAACAGCCAGCTGAGGTGGTTGTGCTGCAGCAACTGTTCCGTTTTAGCGGAGCGGGCATCGGTGAAAAAGGTGAGTTTTCGTTCAGGCATGTCCACCTCCCGAAGGATGACCACTCGCATTCGGGCGGCTTCCCGGCCCAGCGTGCCTACTACAGGAGTCTGATAGGCGCCCTTGCGCTGCACAGCTGCCTTGCTGAGCAGATGCCAGCAATCGTGGATGTACTCTTCCAGGGTATCAAATCTTTCCATGAGCACTTTTTTGGAATATTTATCGATTTCGCTTAAACATAAAGGAGCACCCTTTGTTTAATGAGCCAAAATATCAATGTTATAACATTACATGAAAATGTAAACCTGAGGGTGATAAACGTTATTGTGACGGGTATCACAGAAAGTTTTTAAAAAATCTCTTACATTTGCCTTTATAAAAATCTCTCGCAGAAAGATTTGAGAAAAAATAGAAAAGTTTTTCAATGAAAATGTGGCCCTGGCAAAAAACCACGTCAAAAAAGCGTATTCAGAAAGCGAAAGCAACGGCTCACATAGAGCCTAGCGATCGCAAATTTCAAGGGGAATGCGTTGTTTGACAGCCAGGATTGCGAGTGCAAGATGTTGATGATGAAGGATTTGAAAAAAAGTCCTGGCTGTCTCAACATTTCAGCTTAAGAAAGGTTTTCATGATATGAATATGGGTTTTAGGTGTTTTTCTCGGGGAGCTATGAAATAGCTCCCCTTTTTTTTTGCCCCCTTGCCCCTTTGCTCCTTGCGGGCCTTAAAAAACCCGGGTGTGATGCCCCTACATTGTGGCGATCATCCGATACCTCTCTTGTGACTTCAAAATATTTTTTCGTCAAATTCCGGAACCATTTGGAACATCCGTTTGTATTTCTATTTTCGTCCCGTTTATCCAAAGGATAGACGGAAATCGAAAAATAAAAAACGTATTTCAAAACATAATTTGGTTTACCGGACATCATTTTCCGGTTCCACCAAATATTAATCACTCGTGTGCGAATCAGCCAGCACGGCTGCCAGCAAGCTGCGGATCATCCTTCCCTGAAGGAATATTCCGCTCTCCTGCTCCCGGGTATAGTCAGGGGGCAAGGCACTGGCGCCAGGCTCCGGGGATGATTCGCAGTTTGAACAATAAGGATATGTTGGAATTGTCTTTAGCAGTTTTGGCGTCCCTCTTCTCCCTGGTCAACCCCATGGGGGCAGTACCGGTGTTTCTGGCGATGACCCCGCACCATAACAAGGCCGAGCGCAACCATACGGCCCTGCATACGAGTATCTATTTCGTAATGATCCTGCTGGCCTTCTTTTTTGCCGGCTCGCTGATCCTCAGTTTTTTCGGCATCAGCCTCAACGCCATGCGCATTGCCGGGGGGCTGGTGATCCTCAGTTCCGGCTATTCCCTGCTGAACGGCAAATTTGCCGAGGGCCGCGCCATCAGCAAAAAGGTAAAGGAAGAGGCCCTGGTAAAGCACGACATTTCCTTCTCCCCTTTGGCCATGCCGATGCTGTCGGGCCCGGGCTCCATCTCCTACCTGATCGGCGTATTTGCCGAAAACCCGAGTGTGGAAGCCAAGGCGGCCGTCACCGGCGTGATCATCCTGACAGGCATGGGAGTTTACCTCATCCTGCGCTTCGCCCCTTACCTGTACAAACTGCTGGGAGAGGCCGGACTGAAAGCCCTGACCCGCATCATGGGCTTCCTCGTCATGGCCATCGGCATACAGTATGTGATGACAGGCGTGGTGGACCTGGTGAAGGTGCTGGCTTAACGTCCGCGTGCAGTTTATTCCATCAGTCGCTTCGCTCGTGTCCCACTGCGCTCGGACTTTTAAGCACGACCTGTTTCCGGGCTCTGCAAAGCAGCGCCCTCCAGCTCACCGGCAAAATGCCCGGTTGCTCATTCGGAGCAGAAACAGAGTGACAATATAACAACATAACAATCTGCCCGGAACGCCTGAAAGTAAAGCGTTTCAGACCCTGCTTTCGAAGCAGTACAAGCAAACCAAACCTGTCCGCCCAAGCAGGCGGACACAACAATTTAACAATGTAACAACCTCCCGAAACGCCCGAGAACAAAGCGTTCCAAACTCCGCCATCGAAGCAGTACAAGCAAACCAAACCTGCCCACCTACTCACTCCCCCTTCCGGTACCCTTTCTCCACCAGTTGCTGCGCCGCCATCTCCCGCACCACCAGGTCCAGTGTTTTTTCTTCCTGGCCGGCCTGAATAACCGCCAGATACTCCTCCACCTTTTTACTGTACAGTTGCAGCGCCTCCCGGGTGACGGCCCGCTCCTGCGATTTTCGCAGCAGATAGCGGCCCAGCTCCTGGGGGGAAAGCGGCTTCAGGCCTTCGGGAATGAGCTCCGGCTTTATCTTTTTAAGATCCCAGTTTTGTTTTTCGAATTCCTCCACCAGATCGTGCCTCTTTTTCTCATGCAGGACTTTGTAGAGCACCATGTCCCGGTAGATGGGGTTGATGGTGCCATCTTCCCGGTGCTGAAAGCCGTAGTTGGCGGGGTCTTTTTCCTGGCCGAGTGAAAAGGTGCTGCGGTAGGACTGGTAGAGCGTAGCGATCTTATTGTCATAAGGAGTCTTCATCTCGGCAATGTCCAGGTCCTGGTTGATGGTGACAAAGCCCCCGTTGCCGAGTTCCGCCGCTTCCTTCCAGAAAAAATCGGCCCCTTCCTCCAGATCTCCGCAGTAGAAGGCATTCAGCCGAAGCTGCAGGCTATCCGCCCGCCGGCAGGCTACCCGGAAATCGACGCTCCCCTGATCGAAGCGCTCATTTCCGGCGATGAAAAGCGCTTTAAACCCCTCGTCGGCTTCCTGCCAGGCCAGGCTGTCCATGGCCGTTTGCAGGGCATGGCCGCAGTATTCATTGCCGCCACCGGTTTCCATCAGGAAAAGGGCCTCCGCCAGGGTATCGATATCGGTAGTGAAGGGACAGGCCAGGCGGATGTGCCCACTGTCTGCATAACCTTCGTGCCCGAAAGAGATCACGGCTACTTCTACGGGCGGGTAATAGCCGTCTTTATGAAACTGAGAAAGGTAGCTCACCGTCTTCCAGATCTGCCCCTGTGCCTGCAGCAGCAGGCCTTTCATGCTGCCGCTGACGTCGAGCAGGAGGCAGAGCTGAATGCGGGAAAGAGAATCGGCGGCGGGCTTTTGGGCATAGCCGGAAACAAAAAAGAATAGAAAAGCGAGAAGCGCGAAGGCATTCGGTGTCCGTTTCAAGGGTAAAGGTGTTTTGATTCCTGCCTTCTAATTTACAGGCTATTTACACCATATGCAACGTGCAGCTCAATACTTTACCAATACATTAAAACCCAGGCCCACATTAAACATCCCCTGTTTGCCCATGGCCTTCCAGTCCGACTGGCTGGCGTAGCGCAGATAGAACGGCCCGTTGAAGGGGCCGCCGCTGAACTGCAGCTCATCGCTGATATTGCCGCCGCCCATGTCCTTGACCCACTCCAGGCAGAGCAGGAAATCGCGGTCCACCACGATGTTGTAGGGGCTGAGATCCACACTAATCTCTCCTTCCTCAATGGCCGTTTGGATGAACACATTTTCCCGCAGGATCTTCTCCCCTACTCTGCCGTCTTCCAGCTCATAAAGGTTGACCCGGAAAAATAAGGTATCCAGCTTATTTACGGCAATGTTGAAATGGGCTTCCTTTACCCATACTTCCCGCTTTACTTGTATAGGTGCGCCGGCCTCAGTGCCCAGTTCATTTCGGGCAAAAGTAGCCACTACATTTTTGCCGTTGCTCCTGTTGCCCAGCACTTTTTCCTTTTTAAATTCTCGGCTGTTCACTTCCACATTCGGCAAGGCATAGGCCTGCTCCTGCAATACGATACGCAGGGGTGTTCCACCGATAAATTCATCCGGCGCCAGCTCCCGGCTTTGG
>CAYVVK010000138.1:9320-11929 GCA_964454855.1 uncultured Phaeodactylibacter sp.
TACCCCACCGCCGATATTTTCAGCCGCGCCTTCCCGTCCGGCACTTCCAGGCTAAACCGCCCCGCCTCATCGCTGACCGTACCCTTACGGCCGCCGGGGAGGCCAATGTTGGCAAAGCCCACTGCCGATCCTTTATCATCCACAATTTCTCCCTGCAGAAAATACTGGCTCTGCCCGGCGGTGAAAAATAACAACAGAATACCCAGAAAGAAAAAGCGCTGTGCCTGCATGACGTTAGTGAGATTTGAGCATCTAATATACTTTTTTCCTGGAAGTTGTGCTCCGGGCTTAGAAATAATTGTAGGCCATTTTCGTGCTGATCGAGGCGCCAAAGCTTGCGGGTGCCTCATCCGGAGCGCCGCCTGCCTGCCGATACCACCAGCTGATCTTTATACGCATTTACCTGAAAGACAGACAAAATGCTAAAAGCTTGCCACAATTCATCCCCCCTTCCTCGCGAGCATATGAATCCAAAGAAAAGAAAAAAGTGTGGCAGGCTGCCCCAATACCTTTAGGTTTGCCACAGCTACAGAATACGAGCATAAGAAATGCAAGGGCTCAAGCCAGGGCACGGTGGAACACGAGCGTAGCGACTGATGCCTGCCTGATTGGCCGCCTCGCGGGCAGGCAGAGAATGAAATGGAATAAACCGTACCCTGGCGTGGCATCCCAGGTGGCGCATTCCCCACGCCACCTGGGATTTACCTTCATCCTGTTAATCCCTGCCTGCCGTGATGAAGGCGAGCTTTAGCAAGGTAAGCCAGGCAGGCTGTCTGAAACAAAAAACGCTGCCGCAGGCAGCACAAACTGGACATTTGCTAAGCTTTGATCTTACACACCTCTGCTCAATTGTTTTTGCGCCTACGGCGCATTCGGCCAAGATGGGCCGAACGACGAGCAAGGCCTTCGCTCATGTTTGAAAACTTAATTGATACAGTGATGAATGTGTATAAAGATTAGCGATACCGCCAGGCAGGGATTTATCCGGCATGGCTAAATTCACATCATCCTCACCCGGGGCAGCGCCCCAGGTTTATCGTCAACGTATTATTTGCCAGGCTGCCCGATACGGGCCCGGTCTGGGAAGGCCTGGTACAGCATTCATCCCACGCAATGCCCCGTCAATCCCAGAGGATCGCGGCACGAAAACGGCAGCAGGCTGAAGGCCTGCCACAACTCAGCCCGGGGCAGCGCCCCGGGTTTATCGTCAACGCATCGTGCGCCAGGCTGTAGGCCTGGTACAAAATTCATTTCACATAGGGGCCAAGCGATCCCACCTCTACCTGGCTACCGCCCGGCAGACAGGTACGCTCATGCTTCGGCGGGCAGGCCCCGTGGAATTAAACAAAACCATTCCACAGGGCAGGCCCAGAGGATCGCGGCAAGGTCAGCGCATCAGCACTACATCTCCTTTGACTACCTCGATCTTGCCGTTTGACAGTTCCACTTCCGCATAGTAGACGAACACGGCAGGGTCCATAGGCATGCCGTTCAGGCTGCCGTCCCAGCCCAGAGTGGGGTCATTAGGGAGGAAGTTGGCGTTTTCGTACACCATATTCCCCCAGCGGTCGAAGATCTGGAAGGTGCGGATATTGATGACCCCTTCAGCGCCGTAAAGGGTAAAACCGTCGTTATTGCCATCGCCATTGGGCGAGAAGGCCGTGGGGGCGTAGACCGGGCTCCGCGCCACCAGGCTCACCACGATCTGGTCGGAAGCCGTGCAGCCCTCGCCATTGCTCACCCAGACGGTGTAGACATTGGAGATGGACGGCGCGATCACCAGCGCCTCGCGGGAGGGGCTGGCCAGGCTGTCGGTAGGCCACCACCAGATGGTATCGTAGACAGCAGGCGTTATCTTGGCGAATAGGGTATCCGTCTGGCCCAGCTGTACGGTAATGTCCGGCCCCAGGTCCACGATCAGGTTCTCGGCTTCAGGCACCACCACCCGGCTGCTGTCTTCGCAGCCGTTGACGTCCTGCACCTTCAGCAGGTATTCCCCTGGCGGCAGCATACTGAACTGCTCCCGGCTGGAGAAGGTACCCTCATCCAAAGCAAACAGATAGGGCCCCATGCCGCCGATGACGGTATCCAGCACCACCTGCCCATCCTCACGGCCCGGGCAGGAAGGCGGCAGGCCCTGCGCCAGGAGTGCCTCAATGGGCGTCACCGATTCCATCACTTCCATGCTGTCGCGGGCCGTGCAGCCGTTATTCTCATTGGTGACCAGCAGGAAATAAGTGCCCGGAGCGCCGGCCTCTGCCATGACGGAAGCCTCGCCGGCCAGCAGCTGCCCCGCCTCTGTAGACCACAGATAGGAAAATTCACTACCCAGGGAAGAAAGCGAACCGTCCAGTTCTACGGTGCGCACTATACAATCCAGCGCCTCGGCTTCGCGAATGCCGGCGGTGGGCGGCAGGGTATCCGCCCGTACTTGCACGCTTTCACCAGCCTGGCAGCCATTCTCCTCATCGCTTACCAACAGCCGGTAAAGGCCGGGCTGCTGCACGCTGAGCTGCGCCGAAGTTTCGGAAAGGGTATCTCCCATCGGGCCCACCCATTGGTAAGTGATATTCTCTCCCGTAGCAGAGCCGCTGCCGTCGATCGTCACT
>CAYVVK010000139.1:0-11887 GCA_964454855.1 uncultured Phaeodactylibacter sp.
GGAGGTTGCTTAGCCAGCAGGAAGAGCTTGCGCTGGTCGATCTTCAGGAGTTCGCACAAAGCCCGGATGCTGTTGATGCTGCAGAATACCGTCTTATTATGCTGATGTTTGGCGAGGGTCTTTTTGTCCAAGGTGAGAAGGTTTGGTGAGGGAAATGAGAGGAGGGTTCAATAGTATGACGTAGTAGGGGGAGGGATTCTTTCAGGAAGGGGGAGAAAATTGGGCAGGGGAAACCAAATCGCCAGGCATTCCGTTGTTTGAATGGATTGATTTTTATACTTTTGATTAAAACTCAGCTTTCTTATGGCAGTAGCAAAACCAATGAGTAATATTCAGCTGGAGCTCTTGAAGCTCTACGCTAATGATATTTCTGATGAACAATTGTATGAGATCAAGTTGCTGCTGGGCCGTTATTTTGCAGAAAGAGCTACTGCTCTCATGGACGAATTCATGGAGGAAAGAGGATTAAGCGGAGAAGACATGATCAAGTGGGCCCATGAGCATAACCGCCATGAAGATCGTCCTTGATACTAACGTATTTATTGCCTGCATCGGAAAAACTTCCCCTTTCCGATGGATCTTTGACGGGATAATCGAAGGCCGTTTTACGTTATGCGTTTCCAATGATATTTTGCTGGAATACCATGAAGTCCTGGAACGCAAAACAACTTCTGAAATCGCTGAAAACCTTACCAATTTCCTCACCATCTATCCTTTTGTACAACAAACCGAAATATTCTACCATTGGCAGTTGATAGCAGAAGACCCTGATGATAATAAGTTCGTAGATTGTGCCGTTTCTGCGAATGCTGCCTGCATTGTTTCTAATGACAAACATTTTAGAATTCTGGAAAAAGTAGATTTTCCTGTTCTCCATGTGATGAACACTGAAGAATTTGAGAAGGGATACAAGGAGAGCTAAAGAGGCGGCCTTTGTTTTTCAGTGCTCTTACCCTGATACTCATAACATATAAACCGAGAGCCACTTTCATTCAAGCTATGCGTAATATTATATTCTCTTTTTTACTGTCTTTATCGATAATGCCATCGGGCTTAGCTGCACAAGACTCCGCAGCCATCTATTCCAAAGAACGGTATGAGTTTCTCAACCAGGAGCTCTCCGCCTATCGCAGCTACTTGCAGCAGGAAAGAACCGAACACCGGGAGTTTCTGGAATGGCATTACCAGCTCGCCATCGGTGTAGGCTCAGTTGCGATTGTGCTTTTTTTGGGCATCGTTGGCTTCTTTGGATGGAAGACGAGAAAAGATGTAAGGGAACAAGCTGATATATTGAAGCAACAGGCCAAAGAACAACTCCAGGCGGAAGTGGCGAGAGCCCATCAGGCCATCAGGGAGGAAGCGGAAAACGAGATTGCCAGAGCCAAGTCAAGGTTCGAAGCGGACATCCGAGAGATATTCAGCTCAGAGATTCAGGATTACGAGCAAAAATATCAGGCCATGATCAACTTACTCGAAAAGCAACTGGCCGTCAACAAAGGAAAATACCTTCTAATCAGTACTGCGGAAAAGCTGGAACAGATGGAGGCTGAGGGCGCCGAGCTATATTATTTATCCAAAGCCCTGGGCCCGGTAAAAACAAAAATTGCCTCCCCGAATCAGAAAAGCATCAAGCTGGATGGTGCGGATGTAGTCATCTACCGCTCCAATGTAGATCAAAGTGGCGAGGATGAATATCTGAAGAACGTACTGATACCCTCCCTGAACCAGCAGGAAAGCAAATTGCCCCTGGTAGTCTATGCAAAGGGGCGCTCTGAATTTCTGAAAGAAGATACAGAAGCAGCCCTGAATGAATACCTGCTCTATCAGATTGCGAATAATACCGGTACGCTTATCGACAATACGGTTTCAGCCTTCCGTGCCTACCGCCTGATCCAAAACCCACAACCCCATGCCTGAGCCTTTAGCCCCTATCCGGCTACTGCGAATATTGTTTGACGCCAGGATCTCCGCCCGGGACATTTCCTCTTTCCGTGGCGCTATCGCCGAAAAGGTGGGCCTGGAGCACGAATGGTTTCACAACCACAACAACAGCCCGGGGGCAAAGCTGAAATACCATTATCGCTATCCATTGGTGCAGTATAAACTATACCGCCGCCGTCCGTCCATGCTGTTCATTGGCCAGGGCATCGATGAGGCCAGGCATTTTTTCTCACAGCCAGACTGGAAGGTTACCTTTTCCCGGCAGAACCTCACCACCCGGGTAGCAGATATGCAGATGTTCGATTTCGAGTTGGGTGTAAATGAGGAAATCAATTACTACCGTTTGCAGCACTGGCTGGCTTTCAACCAGGAAAATTTCCGGGTATTCAAAAAAATGGACCGCCTCATAGAGCGGATAAAATTTATGGAGAGTGCATTGGCCGGCCATGTCCTGGCCTTTGCTACCGGCGTGGGCCATCAGTTTGAGCGTCGCTTTGAGTTGGAGCTCACGGACATCTTTCGGGAAAAACCTGCTACATTTTCCGGCAACCGAATGTTGTCCTTCGATGTAGGCTTTAAAACTGATGCGGTATTACCGCCGATGATCGGACTGGGGAGAGCTGCCGGCCAGGGGTTTGGAATTCTTGAATTGGATAATAACGTCAGTTCGGGATCACACCCTTTGAATATCAACAACTTGTAGCTCTCTGGAGCTATTCGCCGCTCGCTATTTGCCATTCGCTGCGGCCTGCGAACAGCGAACTGCCATAAGCGAACTGCAATTGCAACGATTTACCATCAATTTTAAAGATGCCCGGTAGTGTCCGGGTGCAGTTTTCCACTGTGCTCGGACTTGCCCTGAAATTAAGCCTTCATATACCCATACCCTACCGCAGTCTTTGCTCCAATACCTCTTAGCTGTAGAGCTTCCCGCAACAACTGCCCTGCCTCTTGCAGCAATTCCCGCTGCCGATCTTCAGGGAGGCGGCAGCCTGGCCGCAGGCCTGCGGCAAACTGAAAAGCCGCACCGGCAACTGTGAGAAAGGGAATGGGTACAGGCTGGTTGGAGTCCACCGGCTCCTTATCTTCCGGATAGTGAGGGTTAATGATATCCACCTCTATTTGCGGCTCTTCCACCGGGAAGGCATCGAAAAAAAGGATATTGCCGATCCTGGCTTTCTCATAATGGCTCTCGTAGGTTTCCCGCTCACCATTGGCGCTGCTCAATAAAGCTTCGGCGGGGCAGCCGAAAAGGTCACAAAAGGTTTTGTCTTTTAAAGCCAGGGCTTCGGCGGGCTTCCCTTCCTCTTCCGCCTGAGCCAGATAATGCTTCGTATAGTACCAGGAGCGCACAACGCCTTTTACGGCACTACCAGGTATATAGGGGATACCATAGACATGGTGAAGGGTCATGGAGGTTTCATAAACAGAACCACCTCCCAGGCCTACTATGAGCCGCCACTCCGGTTTAAATTTTTCCCGTATCGTATTGGTTTCGCCACACAGTTGGCTGGCCAGCCGCAAATTGCGCTCAGCGATAGCCGCAAATGGGATGCCTCCGAAATTGGCCTGTATTTCGAAGTTGCCCTTTTTTCTGTCCTGTTGAAAGAACTTAAATTTTCCATCCTTGTCCTCCGGGTCGAAAAAAGCGAAACGGTTGAGTTTCAACGCAAAGTTGTCAAACTCTTCAAAGGTAATGGCCACCTCTCGGGTATCGGCAGGCACCTGGGCATTTGCCAGCTTAAAACTGTCATTGCGAAAGGAAGCCTTTTGTTCTTTTCGCTTGGCATTAACCTCCTCCCTGGCTTCCCGGCGCTGCTCTTTGGCTTCCTGCTCCTGAAGTGTTTCTTCATCTTTCGGCAGTTCCTGCCCGCCTACCAGCACTTTGACGACGGTACCGTCATCCAGCTCGAACTCACACTCCGCGTTATTGTACTTCTCGCGGGGCGCCAGGTTGTAAAAACGAGGTACGTCGTACTCTTTTTTACCTACCTTAATAAATCCGCTGAGGCTTTTTCTGACCTTTAGCTTTCCTGTTTCCATGGGCTGTTAGTTTTCTTCCGCTTCTCCTTCGATCATGCCTTCTGCAAAACGGCGCAGCCAGTTGTACAGGGCAAATATTTCATTGGTGATGGCCCGGTATTCCTTTGACTGGCGGGCAATTACTGCGTTGATCATTGGTTCGTCCTGGCCGATCCAGCCTTGCTGCTGTAGCCAATCCTGCGTCTGCTTGTAGAGCAGCCCATAAGCGGTATTTTCCTGCAGGCGCCCGTTGCTGAAGCCTTTGGAATACATAAAGGCAATAGCCCCGCCCAGCCCGCTGGTTTTGATCAGCATGGGCACCTTTTTGGAATAGGCCTTGTACTCCTTGGCTTTACTGCGAAGGCCTTCTTTAGCCCTCTTAACTCCTGTATAGGCGTAAGCCGCCCGTTCCTGTTCAATATTTGTCCGTGTACTTGCCATAGCCTAGAGGTTTAAGTATTTGGTACGCAGGACGCCCTTGCCAAGAGTATAATTGCCTCCTAGCTGTAAGATGGGCGATTCATTCAGCGTGTCTGCAAAAAAAGTGCGCAGTTGCTCTTCGGCCTTAACCGCTTCTTTGTCTTTATCTTTATTCTGAAACTCTCCACGTGTGAAAATGACCGAATACAGAAGAGCATCGCTGGGCAGGTATTCCTCTGTAAACAGAGCTCCCGGTTCCACCGTGCCGGTTTCACTGCTGATCTTGGTGCGGGTGATCACTTCCGTAGAAAGGTTGGCGAAGTCCTGAAAATCCTCATCTCCCAGCACGAAGATATCCTGTTTCAGCTTTTCGCTCCAGTAGTCCTGCCCATCGTACAGCCGGCCCGCCAGCCATTCTCCCAGGGCACTCACCGCTTCAGACTCCTGCACTTCCTTGAAAGCATATTCCTCCAGCACTACCCGCTGCCCGGCTAAGAGCAGGTTGCTGCCTGGCGCCACGCTGCCTGGCGGTGGTATTTCCAGCCCCAGCTCCTCCCCGCTGAGTTCGTAATCCTCCTTGAACCGGTGAAGTACCCGCGGGCAGGTTATCCAGGCGAAGACGCCCTTCATCGACTTCACGGGAAAGAGTAGCAGGCGTGCATCCGATACGCCCATGGCGCCGGCCTGCGACTTGCCTTCTTCAGCATCACTATCGCTGCCAAACAAGGCAAGGGTATTGGCTTCATTATCATCGCCATTGTGCCCGTATTTGGTTTCAAAAAACTCTCGCAGGCTGCCCTTGAGGCTGGAACCTTCGATCTTTGGAAACCCGGTATGCTTCTCGCGCTGTATAGGCAGGTCGACGATGCCCAGCCCGCTGCCGCTGCCGGCATGCAGGGGGGACTCGCAGAGGAGAAACAAGGGATTAGCTTTATCGTACATAGCAATATTTATTTTTCAAGCTGTTCTTCAAATGCTGTTTTACTCAGTTGGTGCTCGCCTACGGCACCCACGTAGCATAGGCCAAAGCCTTCCTGGCTTTTACCGTATTCGCTTATGCAGGTGCCATGTATTTTCGAGGCTATGTGGCGGGCATCTTCTGCAGATGCTGTCTGCAGGTAATACACACTACCGGCAGCCACCGCTTTGTACATTGGTTTAGGGGTGCCGGTTTCCAGGTCGAAGCCGCCGGCAGCCAGGGGTTTGTCTACAGCGGCTGCCAGGAGCCGTACTTTCCGGCCCTGCCAATTTCCCCAGCTACCGTCTGCCGGCAGCCAGGCGGGCCGCCAGCCGCCTTCAAACTGGGCGGGAGTGGCCAGGAATAGCTTCAGCAGCGGGCGGCTAATTTCGGGAAGCGGTATATCAAAGGGTTTTTCAAGGCTATGGTATTGTACCGTTTTTCCTTCAGCACCCATACGGATGATGCCCGAGGGCGGGATATTCAGCCCATCGAAGCCGATGATAAAGAAGAGCCTCTTCTGTCCATCCGGACTTTCCATCCGCTCCATGTTCACCCGGTACAGCATACTCTCCCGGACGATATGGGTGCTTTTATCTCTTCCTATGCCCACTTTAGGTTCAGTACTCATCGCCTCGGCGGCAGTGTCGCTGTAAGGCACGATTTCTTCGCCAGCCAGGTATTTTTTGAAAGCTTCTTCCTCCAGGAAACTAAAGCTGGCCTTTGCTATTTTGCCATCCCGGGGTGATTCCAGCAGCATGGGCAGGCTGTAGCTCGATAGCCCGTCGTGAGGAACTAAGTGCAAAGCCTGTAATTCAATACGCCCTCCACTTTCGTAGGGAAGCAAGCTCTTGGGCATGGGCAACAACAATTGCCGGCCATCGCTCAATAATGCCGCCTGTATGGACAGGCCGGTTGTTTTTTGCAGCACCTCCTCCACAGCCAGCGATTGGCTACACATAAAAGCGGTGCGCACCAGTCCGCTGAAAACGGAAGGCAGGGGTGGGAATAAACCTCGCGCCCAGGATTCTTCTCCCATCGAAAAGGGGCGGCCATCCCGGAAAAAAAGAGTGTCAATAGCGCTAATGGATATCTGCATTACATGCTGGCTTTTCTTTTCAGGAAATCGATGGTTTTCAGTAAGGACAGGAAATTGTCGAGCGTACCGCCGGCACGGTTGCACTCGTCAAATAAGCCCATCAGGTTTTGATAGAATGCTTCCGTAGCCTGCTTTCGTTCCTCTTTGCCTTTGATATTACAGGACCTGTGCACCAACCGCCGGGCTTCTGTCTGTACAATAGCCAGCGCCGGGCTGGCCTGCATATCTTCTCCAAATGCTACTTCTTCATACATCCGAAGCTCATCGTATAGCACCCGGATAAACTTGGTGCTGAAGTTATCATCCAGTTCCCCGATCGTATTCATCAAATGATCCATGCTCTTTCCGCCTGTCCACTTCAGGACAGCCCGCTCGGTTTCTCCGGAATGTTTGAGCGTAGTTATGGCAATGGAGTCCTTATCTTTCACATCCTTGGCCCGGCCTTCTGACCGCCGGGTTTCCTTTATCACCTCGGAAAGAGGCGCCTTATAATGAGCTATAACAAGGCCCGCAGAAAAGCTCAGCCGCTTATCTTCACCGAGGCCGAACTCCTGCCGAAATGAAGCCGTATTAACCAGCTCGTCAAAGCGGCGGCGCAAATGAGCCAGGGTGGCAAACAAACTGCTGAGGTTGAGGAAACCCAAAAAGTCGTCTCCACCGGCGTAAACAGCCTGTCCTCGCGCCTTGCCTTCTTCATTGATGTACTGGCGGGCATCTGCCGTAAAACGGCTCAGGTTCTCACTCAGCCGACGGTGGTAGGCCCGCATATCATCTACTTGACTAACATCTATTTCTTTGCCGGAAAGCCAGTTGCCCATACCATCCGTGTCGAACAGAAGCAGGGCATAGTAGCTGGATTTTCGCAGCTCTTTCTCCCTGGCAATCTTTTCCAGCTTATTGAAAGCGGTAGTGAATTCGTCAATACTGACTTCCAGTTCTTTGCGTGTACGCTCCTCGATGGTTTCCCTCATCGGCAGGTTAATGCCCTTATGGCGCAGGAGAGGGATGAAGTAATAGTTTGGGCTTACTTTGACGGCGAAGCCCTGCTTCTCAAAGTAGCTGATCGAGACATTTTCCTTATACAATAGCTGCCCGTCAAACCTGATCTTACGCCTCTCGTACAGTGCTTTGTATGCCTTATACTCCGAAGTGTCCTTCAGTGCCTCAATATAATCCATGGCGGCTATATCGGCCGTAGATTCGAAACCTCCGGTATTCAGGTGCTTGCTGAAAAAACGCTTGACGAAGGCTGTAGCAGACAGGCCCTCACCGGTGAGCAGGTTGATCTCTCCCTCCAGCTCGCCCAGGCTGAAAGCATGGGTGTCCGTCAGGTGGGGCAGGTATTCCGGGCGCCGGCCCTCCAGTTTCTTTTCCAGCCACTCCTTTTCTGCAAATGCTGGCGGATGCCCGTTACTGGCAGGCATGAAAAACAAAGCATTGTCGCTGGCGGTGAGCGAACATTTGCGCCCCAGCTCCGGGCTCTGCTCGAAGCGCCGCAGGTTTTTAGCGGCGGCCAGCTTACGTTGTACGGCTTTAAAGGCTTCGAGATAGCTGCCATCAACGGGCACCGCCGCCCAGTGTATGGAAAAATAACGGTTGAGTTGGGGCCAGAAAGCATCAGGGGCCTTGTTTACCCCGGCATTGGCCAGCGCCTTTTCACCCTCTTTTTTGATTTTGGCCTCCACTGCTTTCCGGGCATCTTCCGCCAGCTGGCGAATATCATCAGCCGTGCCTTCCAGCTCAGCAGTAAACTGATTGGGAAAGGCGTTGTCTGATTGGGAAGCCCGCTGTGGGACGATTACGTTTTTCAGTTCTACCACCGACATGGCCTCTTCCGCCAGTTCCGACAACAAACGACTGCCGGCAAACAGGTCGCGCGCTTTCCGCGCTTCAGAGATGAAGGCCTGAACAGGAGAGATGGATAAGGTAAAAAGATAGGTTTGTTTTTGCTGGTTCATCGCTATCCTTTACTGGTTTTAATATTACTGTTTGACGGCATCGATAAATTGGGACTGCAATTTCAGGTCTACCCCATCTTTGTGGTAATAGTCAGGATGGGTATACAGCTTTGTTATTACAGGGTATAATTCTCCATTGCTCTCTACCGTAGAAATATAGACAGGGGAGGCGAAGCGCCCCTTGAAAGCATGGCCCATTGAGGCTTCATATACCTTCCTGTCATTTTTCTCTTTAAACTGATGGGTAGCATTGCTAATGCGCAGTAAAAGATCTTCCCTGTTTTCCCCTCGCCCCAGGTGGATCTCCCTAATGTAGGGGTACTTATCAGCCTTTACGAACCTGCTAAACACAGCCTTGTCTCCAAGCTCGAAATATTTTGGCGCCAGGCCGGATAGCAATTCATGAATGGCCTTCAAGGAATCAGGCATCTGATAATCTGCTGTCGGCTCATCTCCCCTGCGGATACTCACGGCCCCTACACTCCCCATTCCTCTCCGAACGCGTTTGCCAAATCCACCAAGCAGGCAGGTGAGGATGAAGTGGCGTTCGAGTTGTTCTATAGGTTCGAGCTTACTGTGCTCATAAAGCGGGAGGCTAGGCATGAGGCTAAGCTGAACTGTGAACTGTTCTCCCGGTTCTATGGCATCTTTTCTCATGAAGTCCTTATGGGGAACGAGAGGTGCAGATACCCGGCTGTGGCCCTCGCCGGCATCCGGAATACGGATCAGCACTTTGCTACGCTGGCCGGGGCTGGCGCCGCCGAAAATACGGGCCTCGCGTTTTCGCATTTCCGCCATAGGCAGGTTGGCGTGCATGGCCCGCCACCAGTACCGCATACCGCCCTTTATAGAAGGGGCTCTGAGTTCAGGTACATCGCCATTGGCGCCACCAAGGAATAGGGGGGTAACAACCTTACAGGTAAATGTGAGCGTTTGCATGAAGTTGGTTTACTCGATTTTGCTATAAGGGAGCTATTTCTAGCTTTATTTCCAGCCTCAATTGGCATTAGGGGGTATTATTCTCAACCCTAATTTTACGTAATTTATTGTGGTTGTTTCAAAAAATGCCAAACTTTTTTCTTTTTTAAGTGCAATTAAAGCTATTTCATGAGGAGCAGAGTCAAGGAGGGAACCGTCATAAAGACTTGATTTACATTGTCATCCCTACCTACGGCATCATGATAGAAGAAGCAAAAGCTGCTACAAGCGGGCGCTTAATCTCATCCTTCAGGATAAGCGGAAGCCAAATCTCTACATTCGCGCTCTGGTTCCAACTGTTCAGGCAACCGGTTCAGCCGGAAGGTATTCCGAACATTCCTTTATCATCTTTTTAACCCGGTGTATCCGCACGCCCACCGTCTTGGGGTTCATATCCAGCTTCTCACCAATTTCCGCGTAGGAATAGCCTTCCAGGTAGAGCTTCATCAGGCGCAGGTTGTCCGCAGAGAGCAATTCACTGATATCTTCCAGGAACCGTTCTATATAGGCCGGCCCATAACAAGCATAGATGCCCGTTTTTTCAGAAACCTGCTTCACGAGCAGCTTTTTCATTCGGGCGGCGCTTTTGTCCTTCCTCTGTTGGTCAATGAGGTCAAAGCGGATCATCTGGCGAAGGTAAGCCAGGCCGTGTGACCGGTATCCCTTCCAGGCCAATTCACTACGCTCCAGCACAGAGACGTAGAACTCCTGAAGCAGGTCATCGGCAAAAGAGGCATCCTTGCCGAAGCGTTTGCAGAGGTTCCTGGCGTAGGAAAATAAGGGCTCGTGGTAATTTTCATAGAAAAAGAGCGCCAGCGCATTGCCATTCAGGCAATAGGAGAGCTGTGGGTGCTTATTCATCGCACAATGGTTGAAGAGTAAGAAAATAACCGCCTATACTCTTTCTTCCATAAGTAAGACGAACCCCCCCCTGGTACTCTTTCAAACTACCCGTGTTTTTCTAATTTTTTCTGTTTTTGAAAGAATAAACGCGTTCCATCCGTCATATAGGTGGAAACAACAACCACCCCACCGAAAAAAGAAAACCCTCCCATCTCCTTCAGCCTGGCGGTGAGGTGTATCAGCCCCCTCATCCTCGCCTCAACTTTTTTCTTTTCATCAATTCAAACAGTCATACTATGCCTGCCATTCCCTATTGGTTTCTTCTGAAGGCTTTCTTTGCCTTGTTCATTGGTTTCTGGATAGCCAGCCGCCTGCGTGGCATACTTCGGGCCATCGTCGTACGAAGCATGCCGGTACGTTACCGCATGTCTGAAGAATACTTCAATATACAGACGCGTATCAGCGTCATCCTGGCCGTAGTGATCGGGCTCTCTATCGCCACGCTTACCTACTGGGGCCTCAGCAAGGCTAGCCAGGCCATAACCGGCCCGGTGATAAGCCGAAGCTCCAGCGTAGAGATCGAACCGGCCCCATCCCCGCTATCATTCCCTGCACCCTTTGAGGAGGAAGAGCCACAGCTGGATACGCTGCCTTATGCAGAAACCTTACCCGAGAATTATGAAGAACCCGAACCTTCACGAATTCCCGATCCTTCACCGCCTCCCTCTTTCGAAGACCCCTATTACCTGCAATTGCATGCCTTCGTCTCTGATACCCGCGCCTGGAACCAGAAGGCTCACTGGGCGAAGCGCCTGCCCAGGAAAGTACATGTAGGCATCCATTCCGGTGCGGCGGTCCCTTATAAGGTACTGGCCGGGCCATTCGGCAGCAGAAAACAAGCCATCAGTTTTCGGGAAAAGAACAAGCTGATCGGTTTCCCCCGCCAACTGGGACAAATACAGCTCTACGAATAACTCGCCGCCTTCCCCTTTCTCCCGCCTCGCCGCCGAAGCTGCGTCCTGCGCTTTGGCGGTTTTTTTGTTGTGGATCAGGTTCTTGGAGCAGGCCGAATCAACCTATTCAACGTCAGTTCGGGATCAAACCCTATGAATATCAACAACTTGTAGCTCTCTAGAGCTATTCGCCGCTCGCTATTTGCCATTCGCTGCGGCCTGCGAACAGCGAACTGCCATAAGCGAACAGCAATTGCAACGATTTACCATCAATTTTATCCCGAACTCACGTTAGGAATAAGAATTCCACATAGAAGGAAGCTGGAGCAAAGCGACAGTCCCGCCCCGGTACGGGCCCGGCCTGGGTTTTCTAGCCGCACTTGACGAGCCTATATGGTGAGTTTAGTAAGACTTATGCCCATACGGGCAACCGCCTCTCCTGTAATCTCCAGTTCCCTTTCGATCGCCCTTCTTAGCATGAGGCTGTTTTGGCAACTTTCAAAATCCGGGTTTTCTATAAGAAAAGACTGTATCGCCTCCACTGATCTTTTTATGTCAAGCAACCACTTCTGAATCTTCTTGCTCATAGATGAGGGCTTTATTAGCGTTGATCTCGTCGATCAGAATCGGATTGGAGAGGTCTTTTTCAATGGCCAGATCTGCTCTGATCTTCTTTAATTGAGCTGGAGATAGATGAGGAGGTAATCCAATTTTA
>CAYVVK010000140.1:0-7758 GCA_964454855.1 uncultured Phaeodactylibacter sp.
AGCCTCTATTATCGGTGCAATCTTCATGAAGTTGGGGCGTGCGCCGGCTATGATGTCGATTAGCATTTGTCGTGGTTTAGGTTTTTTAAAGCCCCCTCCGCCTCCCCGAGTAGTAGGAGCCCCCTCCAACTCCCCCGAGGGGGAGGGACAGGCCGCTCAGGTGTGCGGGAGGGTTCTTGTTCGTTCGTTTTTTTGTGCTTTTTTATTTTTTTTGGAGTGCTTGGTGAGCGTGGTTTTTGCCGGGAATTAAGAACTCCCACCGGCTCCCTCTTGGGAAGAGCCGCCTTCGCCTTTTGGGCTACAGCGTCCGGAGAGGGGAGCGCCGGCCTATGGCTTTGGGGAAGTAGCTGGGGCCTGTAGTTCTGTGCTCATCTTTCCGGGAAAGCGGGCGACACCTCGAGGGCGGGCGGTGGGCAGGAGGCGTCACCCGCTGGGGGCTGGCCCTTGGCTCCGGGGGAATTTTCTGCGGTTTCGCTTTGTGCTCAAATCGTAAATCTTAAATTGCTTTGATTTAAGATACTTTCCTTGGCTTTGCCGGCCCTAGTGCCTCGAGACCTAAATCCTTGACACCCCAAGTTTCGTTCTTTTGCAGCTACCCTTCGTTAGAGAACCCCTTACGTAGCGCTGCTATGCGCGGGAACCTCCGCCTTGGTTAGCTACAAAATAACTTCAACTTAAGTGTCAGAGACTTAAGTCCCGGGGCACTAGTAAAGCAGCCCGGCTATATGGCAGCCTGTCCTGACTTTCTTAGCGGCATCTACCTCAGTGAATGGTAGGGCGCGCTGAAGGCCTACGCGACTTTAGGGATGGAGCGTCACCTTTGGGGATGGGGAAAAATTGGGTGTAATACGGGCAGTCATTCAAACAGACACCCACTTATTGGTACGCAAGCTCTCGATAGCTGCAAAGCTCGCCTCCGTAGTATTGATCAGGCTCTCGAAGGGTATGAGGGGGTCTCCCCCTTCTTTTATTCGTTCCAATAATAATTCGAACTGGGCTCTATGCCCCTTATCCTGCCTCCCTTTCATTCTGGAGAATCCGGAAAAGCCGTAGCCATATAACCGGCGGAAATTGTCCAGGATCAGGGTCTTACCTTCTGCATAGGCCTCCACCCGCTCCTTGCTGTAGGATTTATGGCCGTTACTGAAGTAGTGGATCACCCCCTGGTCACCGTTTTCCATGCGAAGGAGAATGCTGGCGTTGTCTGTATTGTCGGCAGGGTGTTGGCCGAGGGCATTCGTACATACAGCGGCGACGCGGCTGCCGCTCAGAAAGCTGATGAGGTCGATGTAATGGCAGGCTTCGCCGATGATGCGGCCACCACCCACCTCCATATCGTGCACCCATACGTCGGGTGGAATGTGGCCGGCGTTCATCGTGGCCATGATATTCTTGGGCGCACCTTCCGGGAGCAGTGCTTTCATGCGCTGTACATAGGGAGAAAAGCGGCGGTTGAAACCCACCAAAAGGCTGGTATTTGCTTCCCGGTAAGCCGTTTGAATGCGCTGTAGTTCTTCGCGGTTCAGACAGAGGGGTTTTTCTACAAAGACATGCTTTCCGGCTTTCAGCCCTTCCTCCACCATGCCGGCATGGAGGTTATGCCGGGTGGTAATGAGCAGCGTATCTACTTCTTCGTCCTGCAGGATCTCCTGCCAGTTGGTGGTGCTGTAGGCAATATGGTGCTTCTTAGCCAGTGCCGTGCCGCTCACCCCTCCGGCACTGGCGATGTACTTGATATCAGCGCCCTTTAGGGCCGGCAGCATCGTCATCTTGGTGAAGTTGCCGGCGCCGACAATGCCCAGTATGGCCTTGCCGCCGCTGAATGTCTGCTCTTGCACCCTCACCCTGGCGGAATGGTCCGCCTGGTCGGGATACGCCAGTAAGCTGGCGATGGATTTGGATTGCCCGATATTACCATAAATGTTCTGGTATTGCTCCAGGGGGACGACCTCGGTGATAAGCGGTTCTACTTGCAGCATCCCGCTGCGCAGCGCTTCGAGCACCGCCTCGAAGTTGCGCTTTTCGGTCCAGCGGACAAAGCCGATGGGGTAGTCCTGGCCCTTTTGCTCGTAATTGTCGTCATAACGGCCAGGGCCGTAGGAACAAGAAACCTGAAAGATCAATTCTTTCTCGTAAAAATCAGCCCGCTTGAGGTTTAAGCCCACTACGCCTACCAGCACAATGCGCCCGCGCTTGCGGCTCATGCGGGCAGCCTGGGAAATGATCTCGTCGGTTTTGGCGGAGGCGGTGATGATCACCCCATCGGCGCCTATGCCGTTAGTCAGGCTTTCCACAGCTTTGACGACATCGTCTGATTTGGGATTCAGCGGAATAATGCCCCACTGCTCCGCCAGGCGGAGTTTTTCTTCCTCCAGGTCGATGCCGATGACGCGGCAACCATTCGCTTTCAGCAGCTGCGCCGTGATCAGGCCAATCAGGCCCAGGCCGGTGACCACCACCGTCTCCCCCAGGGTGGGTTGTAGCAGCCGGATGCCCTGCAGCCCAATAGCGCCAATAACGGTAAAGGCGGCGGCCTCATCGCTGACGCCCTCCGGAATGTGCGCCACCAGGTTTTGCGGAATGCTCACCACTTCGGCATGTGGGCCATTGGAAGCCACACGGTCGCCTATTTTGAAATCGGCCACTCCTTTCCCCACTCCTATGACCTTACCTACATTGCAATAGCCAAGCGGCAGCGGTTGCTCCAGCTTATTGAATACGGCTTCCAGCGTGGGCAGCAGGCCATCGGCCCGGATCTTGTTCAGCACCATCTTTACCTTTTCGGGTTGCTGCCGCGCTTTCTGTATCAGGTTGGCCTTGCCGAATTCGACCAGCATGCGCTCGGTGCCCAGGGAGACCAGGCTGCGGGTCGTTTGTATCAGTACCTGCCCGGAACGCACCTGAGGGGCGGGAACTTCGGCGAGCTCGGTGGCGCCGGTTTTGAAGGATTGGAGGAGTTGTTTCATTTTTTTGCGGTTCACTTTTCGCTGTTGGCTTGGCCTAGCTTGGGTAATGGGGAGCGTTTCCTGAAAATGAAATGTTGGCCTTGAAAATTACCGGGAAAGGCTTTTCAGGAAGAAGCCATGGCAGGCCTTCGGTTACTTTTCGAAGGGGTTCCTTCATTTCGCTCCGGCTGCCTGCTGGCCGGATCCATGCCATAATACATCATATAACTGAACCAGGGAAAAAACAGGAACTGCCCGCCGGTGAGGTTGCTCTCGAAAAAAGGGATGATGACCAGGGGAAAAAAGGTGAGGAAATACCGGGAGTAATACCGAAAGTAGTAATAGGCCGGGCGGAAGAGAAAAAGGTATAGGAAGAAGCCGAAGACAAAGATGCCGGTGCCGAACATGACATCGTAATAGGAATTATGAAAACCTCCCTGCTTGATCAATCCTTTATAATCAAACAGGCCGCGGCCGGTGAACCATAGGGTGGGCTCTCGCTTAAATTCGCGGAAAGCGGCATTAGCCCAGAGGAGGCGGTCGGAGGCTTCTTCCTGCAGTTCGATCTGGCGCTGCGTCTTTTCCCAGCGCTGGTAGAGGGCGGAGCTAGGGTCACCCAAAAAATAAACCAGAGGGATCAGGGCGGCGCCAATGAGCAGTGGCTTGCTCCAGAAGGGGAGGCGCTGGGAGCGGAATAGAAAAATGCCGCCGGTTAGTACAAAGGAAAGCCAGGAGGAACGGCTGCCCGAAGCGAATAAAATGTATAATGCTGCCGGGATGAAGGCAACAGTCATCCAATATCGCCAGCGGGGGATCTTATAGTTGAAGAGTATATCGGCGCTCAACAGTAGAAAAAGCACACTCGACCAGCCGTAGTGGTTTCGGACGAAGGCCTGTACGGAGTATAGATTAGTTGCACCGAATTGCCGTTCAAACACGATGAATATAAGTATTGGAATGCCGTAAGTGAGCTGGAATAAACTGGATAATTGCCTACCGATTGCTTCTTTCTTGTATTTGATTTGTAGATAGGAAAAAAAGAGTATAATATAGGAAAGCGGTGCTACCAATGTGATAACCCGAGATAAGGCGTAAGTCAGGTCTAAGGCAAAAAAAGCACCAAATAATAAGGTATAAATAAGTATCCAATAAAGTGTTTTGATCTTAAAGTTAGACGGGTGGAGGTAGAACTCTCGGATGAGTAGAATGAGTCCTATAGCAAGCAGAAAAGATTTTACTATTTTATTAGGAGTCAGTAATACGCTGCCAGCATAAGTGACCAACCCATACCCAATAATTACCGAAGCGGCGTTCGCCCAGAAGAGAATAACGTGCCAGTCTTTGGATGAACGCCCCATCAGGCCGATGCTAATATTTGTAGAAAACGATCCATGGCCTTTTCCTTATAAAACTGCCGGCTGAAATGGAGGCCGTTTTGAATCTTTTTTTTTCTTAGAGCCTCATTGGTAATGCTGGTTTCAATCGCCTTGGCCAAGGCATGCCCATCATTTACAGGGACTAACCAACCGTTTTTTCCTTCATCGAGTATCTCAGGAATGCCTCCTGCATTCGTACTGATCACAGGAACACCTCTGGCTATGGCTTCAAGGTTCGCGACGCCCAGGGCTTCCCGATGGGAGGGCACACAAAAAATATCTGCTCTAATCATGGCGGCAAACACATCTTTTTGGGCACATACCCCCTTGAAGTCTATTGTAACATTTGGGATGGGATATACGCGTTCTTCCAGTGGTAAGCGGTGGCTCTCATCAGGGCCAATAACCGTTATTTTTATTGGCCGGTTCAGTAGAGATGCTGCCTCCAGCAGCGTGTAAATGCCCCCTCTCACGAGATCTGCTTTTACGAATAATATATTTATCTCTGTTTTTTCATCGAGGGTATCATCAAAGGGCTTAATGGATGCAGGCGCTCCTATCGCTTTATACAACCGGTAGCACTTGCCATTTAGAGCAGGATAAACACTTTGTAAGTACTCGGTAAGATAATTGGAGTTGGTGATGATCTTACTGTGGCAGGCAACGGAAAGGCGCTCCAATTGTTTGAACAGCCATTGCTTAATGTAGGTATATTCCAACCTGAAGTTACGCCAGTTTTTCGAGGCATTATTGTCATCGTTGATCATTCCTACCGTGTTCTTCCACATTATAGCAGACTTCAACCCGATAAAAGCATTATTGTAAACGATCACATCAAAGGGGTACTCCGTCTCACGCAGCTCGGCCGCGGCTTTGTGGTACTGCTGAATGCGAAAGTAATGGCTGAAAAGGCGCAGGGCTCCGGGGTATTTCAGGTCAAGCCGGTAAACATAAGGATGGGGCCGGGATATGTCCTCCGTGAGGATGCGTACCTCATGCTCCGGGTACAGGCCATTAATGTTCAGGATCAGGTTGGCGAATTTAGCCGGCCCGTTGGAAACTTCTTCAAACTTGTTGGTACAGAACAGTATCTTCATCGCTGATGGGCGGCCAGCAGCACCTCCTCCACCTTTTCCCAGGTATAAGCGCTCTGCAGGGCGGGCGAAAAATCAAAACTGCCCCTTTTATCCAGCATCAGCCGGGCCAGAGCGGCAAAATCCTCGGGATAATAGGAGGGCAGCACAATCCCGATATTTAGTTCTTCCACCATAGCCGCTACTTTGACCTCCCGGTTGATCAGAAGCGGGGTTTGGGTTTGTATACCGTCGTAGATCTTATTGGGGCTGGCGTTGATGGTGTTCAGGTTCAGGGGTTCGTACAGGCAGAGGATATAATCTGCTTCGGTGGCGGCTATTTCCAGGGCCTGTTGCTGCGGCACCACCCCCCGGTAGTCTGCTCGCGTGTGCTCCGCCAATGCCTTGCATTCCTCATCACTGAACCACCCCAGCATGATCAGCCGCACCCGTTCATCAGCCTCCAGCAGGCCTTTGGCAATGCTGCCGCCCCGTTGCATGCCCAGCCAGCCGAAGAAAAGGATGGTGAGTTGATCCTTTGAGTTGAAAGGCCTTACCGGGCCTTGGTACTGAGCCGGATAGTTGGGCAATACCTGCAAGCGGGGTTGCAGAAAATCAGGCATCAGGCCGCGGCGGTTCTCATCGGTGACGATGACCCGGTTGCAGGGGGCAAACACCAGTCGTTTGAGGAGTAACCATTTGCCTTTGGGAATGGCCCACCTCAGGAAAATGGAGTCAAATACATCGAGTACGGTATGCCTGAAAAACAGAAAGGGCCAGAAGAAGGCCATCAGCTGTTCGTTGACCACGTGTACGCTGTGTATGCGGTGGCGCAGGAGCAATCTCAGAAAAGTTGAGACCTGCTTTATCAGGGTAAGGGGGTGATTACGGGTTCCATGGGTCAAATGCTGGGAATGGCAATACTTGTTCAAAAAACTGTTAGTATTTGTTCCTACTCCTAAAAACAGGACATTGTATTCCTTTGAAAGGGTACGAACTTCTTTATTGATACGGGTATCAGAACCATCATTGGAGGATAAGTAAATGAGCTTTTTCTTCTTACTCACCACTAAGTAGTTTCACAGATGGTTTGTAGAGTAAGTTGTTCTTTATTTTGTAGGACAAGATATTTTTTTGAAAGTGAAGCTTTAGGGGTGAATCTAAGGAAGGTACAGTATCAAATGGATCAATTGCGTTTTTTTTGAAAAGGGCATAAAAATGGTCATATAGTTCAAAGTCTAGTGCATTTATTTCCTGTATGAACTCCTTATATCGGTCAATCTGGTCATAAAGTGCTTTCTTCAGGTTTGCGTCTTTTGACTTCATTTTAGGAGTGGTACGCACGATCTGGAAATCGTCCAGGTCTAATTTTTGCTTAAGGAGAGCCAAAGACTCATATAGGTGTTCTGTAAAGCCAATAAAACTAAACTTTTCCTTTAGTATCTGCTTCGCAGCTTCGACATCTTCCTCTCCCGCGATCATCTTTACCATCCAATTCCCTCTGTTAAATTTTTCTGCCCAGGATATGATATCCATATTATACTGACCATCTGGATTAGCCTGTTGATGGATATAATGGGAAATAAACCTGGCTTGAGGGTTTCTCAGAATGGTGAACCATTTAAAATGATGCTCATAATCTTTGAAGTCGATAAATGGCTTCATGCAATGCCCAACTATACATTTGACATTGGGATACAGTTTTAGGTCATTTTTTAGATCTTTATATCTATATGCAACTCTATCTGCTCCTTTCCTGTGTTTAGCAGCTAAGAGGTGATGGCCGAAGTTGCCTTTCAGCAAGTAATTTACTGTTGTGCCGGCCGTCTTGGGAATATGAGAAAAAACAAGTATCTGGTTCATCCAATCACAGCATCTTTTCCGTTACTGAAGAATGAATAAAACCTAATGTTCTGGAGCAAGCCTTTCCATCCCCATAAGGATTATGCGCCCGGTTCATTTGCTGGTACAGGTCATCCGATTCCATCAGTGCGCTTACGCCTTTTACAATGGCCTGTTTATCCGCCCCTACCAGCCGTACTGTGCCGGCCTCCACCGCCTCCGGCCGTTCGGTGGTGTCGCGCATCACCAGCACCGGCTTGCCCAGGCCGGGCGCTTCTTCCTGCACCCCGCCGGAGTCGGTGAGGATGGCCCAGCTTTGCTTCATGGCGTAGACGAAATCGGGATAGCTCAGCGGGGCGGTAAGGTGAATATTGGGGATCTGCCCCAGGCGGGCGTAGACCGGTTTTTGCACCTGGGGGTTGAGGTGGACGGGATACACCAGTTGCAGGGCAGGATATTTCTTAGCCAGGGCCTCCAGCGCTTCGCATATATTGATAAATCCCTGTCCGAGGTTTTCCCGGC